>SLPW01000270.1 GCA_007131755.1 Myxococcales bacterium
ACGAACCCCGCTCTTCGGATGGCCTCGACGTATTCGTCGGCCAACATCGCACCGCTGATACAGGCCTGATAGGCACCATCGAGCTCCAGGATCGACGTCGGTAGTGGTGCGGACAGACAGATGTCGGAGACCGCCAGGCGTCCTCCCGGCTTGAGGACTCGATAGGCTTCCCTGAAGACCCTGTGCTTGTCGGGGCTGAGGTTGATCACGCAATTCGATATTACGACGTCCACGCTCTGAGATGTCACCGGCAGTTCTTCGATCATGCCGCGGCGAAACTCCACGAAGTGGTTCATGCCCCGTCGCGTCGCCGCGCTGCGCGCTCGGGCCAGCATCTCCGGCGTCATATCCACGCCGATGACATGCCCGGACTCACCGACCTTCGATGCCGCCAAAAAGGCGTCCATTCCCGCGCCCGATCCCAGGTCCAGGACGACCTCGCCAGGCGATAATTGCGAAATCGCCGTCGGATTCCCACAGCCCAGCCCCAGGTTCGCCTCATCTGGAATCACCTCCAGATCCTCTTCTTCATACCCCAACTCTCGGGCATGAAGCTTCCGATCCGGCGTCACACCGCAACAGGTATCGGCTCGCGTCGCTACGCTCGCATATCCGTCGCGTACGTTCTGTCTGATCTCTTCTCCGTCCATGATCGCTACCTTTGTAAAAGTCGGACCCCGAATGGGGCCACGGTTAGTTGCACTGGTCAATAAACTAGATGCAGTGTGCAACTAAATCAAGAAAGAATTTGCAGGGTGCAAATATCGAAAAATCAGATCGATGTAGAAGAGCAGAGTGGTGCGTGGTCGTACGATCGACATCTGCGAAATGCGCGGTATGTCGGAATCGGTATAGGTCGCTGAGAACGCTCCCCGCGCGCCGACGAACGCCATCGAAGGCACCCCGCAAATGGTAGTTTGCGCCGTAGTGGAGGCGCCGAAAGTATACGGACGTGGGGTAAGCGAGTGCGTTCAAAACGGCTGGCTGTTTCTTTCGTAGCCCCTGCGGACTGTTGTTCAAGGAGCCCGGGGGCACGGAAGTCGTGGTCGGGTCGACCTTGGGGGGGATGAGTACTAACGTCGCTGGCCAATGCGGGCACGGGTGGTAGGTTTCGATCCAATTGTGCGAGCGTGGATAGGTGCGATGAGATGGAAGACCTTCTTATATCTCCCTATTGGTTGGCGGTGCTCTTTTTCGTCGTCGCCACGTTCTACTCGATGACGGGGCTTGGCGGAGGGACGTCGTATGCGGCGCTGCTGGGAGTGTTCGGCGCCGGTACACGAGCGATCCCGACGATCAGTCTGGGGCTGAACGCTTTGGTCAGCCTCATCGTCTCCTTCACTTATGTCCGTGCCGGCTACGCAAGGTGGAGGCTGATCGGTGTTCTGCTCGCCGGGTCGGCGCCGATGGCCTATCTGGGCGGATGGCTTCCGATCAGCGAGGACGTATTCTATGTGGTGCTCATCGGAGTGCTGCTGTTGGTGGCGGCCCGGATTCTTCTGTGGGCTGATCCCAGATTGGATGTGAAGTGGAGCGGCCGGTGGCGCCTGGGAGCGTCACTGGCGATGGGGGCGGTGATCGGATTTTTGTCGGGGCTGGTCGGCATCGGTGGTGGTGTCTTTCTGGTCCCGGCGCTCGTAATCTTGGGACTGGCCGATGAGAGGGAGGCAGCAGCAGCAGGTGGCATCTTCATTTTCGTAAACTCCCTGGCAGGGCTTGGCGCCCATTTGCAGTACTACATACCAGCTGCGGAAGAGATTATCCCCCTGGCAGGGGCGGTGATTGTGGGAAGCGTCTTGGGGTCGTATCTGGGAGCAGTGCGGCTGAAAGAGCGGACGATCCGTTGGATAATGGGCGGGATCATCTTGATCGCCGCAGTGATACTCTCCGTACAGTTTCTCACGACATAGAGAAAGGGACCGACGAAAGTCGTGCCGGGACAAGCGCGAAGCCTAGATGAGACGGGGGGATCCGGGACTCGAGGTCATTCGACCGGTCCAGGTCACGGTGAGGATTCGCTGTACGTCGACCTGCGTCGTCGAAGGCAGCCCTCGAGTCGACTCTGGCGAGTTGAAGTTCAGTGGATCGTTGATCTAGATGGGCCCGGAGTCGGGGGATTGTGAGATCCACTCCGGGAACGTCATCACAGGCGACGGGGGCCGCCCTCATGCTGGTGAACCAGGTCGGCGTCCGGCGGCAGGGGAGTGATTAGAATAGGGCATCCTCGTTCTCGTCGAACCAGGCGCGGGCTTGCTCGGCCTGCTCGTTCAGGTGGTCTTTGATGTCGGAATCCCACGGTTTCTTCCGGTCGGTAAAGGCGCTCCAGGGCGCCCAGCGAGGCACTGACCACGGCGGAGTCCTCACTGCTGGCAGCCAGATGAAGAAATAAAGGGGCGTTCTCCGTCCTCACATCGCGAGAGGGAAAGGTCGGCCCGACCAGGGCATCGGCCCACTCCTCGGCAACTCGCAGTTGGTCTTCATCGAGCTCGATGGAGAGGGCGATAGGCCGATGTGCCGTAGCCTCCCCGCGCTCGTCAGATCGTGCTTGCTCTTCGGCAACGGTGTCTTGCTCTACCTTCTCGGTCTCGATGCTTTCGTCACCGTCGACGGGTTCGGAATCACAAGCCACCAAAACAGAAAGTGCTATGGAGATAAGAATGACGAGAAAATGCGTCATGTCTCAGCCTTCAGAAAATTGTCTTATTCGCTTTATCGGAGCGCTTACCCCATCGAGGTAGGTTTGGAATCGGTGGACGTGAGCACCTATGCCTCATCGTCATCTCGGCGCAGAGCCTGACCGAATTCTCTGTAGGGAGTCGAACCCAGATCGCTTTTGTTGAGTTCGCGTCGCTTCTCAGGCGGGGAGGCCAATGCCTCGGCGAGTCGCTGTTCGTAGCGAGCGCGATGGTCGTCGATGCCGTGGCCGAAGAGTATTCGGTTCATCAGGTTGAACAGCCCGACGACCAGGACGGCGTCGTGGAGCGCTTCCTCGGAGATTCCTGCAGCGAGGACGCGATCTACGTCTTTCGACACGATTTTGGCGGGAGATAAGGTGAGTTTTCGTACGTAGTGAAAGAGAGGTTTCAGCTCTTCGTCGAGACCGCTGGAGTCGATATCTTCGACGAGTTCATCGAAGAGCTCCACGTCGATTCCGTAGAGGGCACTGTAGACGCGATGGGCTTGAAAACAGAATCCGCAGTCGTTGAGCGCAGAAACGTACGCAGCGATGAGCTCTCGCTGGGCAATGGTGAGTTCGCTCTCCATACGGAGAACTTCGTCGTGGAAGGCCAGAAGGGAATCGATCCCACGAGGAAAACGGCGAAAGACTTCGGCCAGGCCGGCGTCGTCGTCGATGGAAGGGAAATGGCTCATGATGCTCACTCGTCGAAAAATATCGTTTCTGGTGGCGTCAATCTAGTGCTGGTCTTCGCTGCCCTGCGTTCTATAGTGTTGTAGGGCATCATGAAGCGACGTCCTAGAACGCTAGCCCGTGCATAAATCTCAAAGTGGAGAGTATCGACGTGACCCAGGAAAATGAAGACCATTCGCCTTCCGAAAATTCAAAGGCTGACAAGGCTGCAAGGAAAATGGAGAAGAAAGTTCAAAAGACGCAGCGCAAAGCCGAAAAAGCTGAGCGAAAAGCTGAGAAGGCGGCCAAGAAAGCCAAAAAGGCTCAGAAGAAGGCGGAGAAAGCCGCCAAGAAGGCCAAGAAGGCCCAGAAGAAGGCTCGGGAGGCAGAGGAAAAGCAAAAAAAGCTCGATGGTGAATGAGGGGTCTTAGGGGTTGAGGTGATCGTTTAGGGCTCGTTCTCGGGCTCGACCTCGACCTCGGAATCGGGCTCGACCTCGGAAACGACCTCGACCTCGGAATCGGGCTCGACCTCGGAATCGGGCTCGACCTCGGAATCGGGCTCGACCTCGGAAACGACCTCGACCTCGGAAACGACCTCGACCTCGGAATCGACCTCGACCTCGGAAACGACCTCGACCTCGGAAACGACCTCGACCTCGAGAACGAGCCCGAGAACGAGCCCGAGAACGAGCCCGAGAACGAGCCCGAGAACGAGCCCGAGAACGGCTTTACCTGGGTTTATTCCCGTGACTTAAGCGCAATTCAGAGCCCCTTACGGGGTGTGGAGTAGCCGTTGACCCGTTCGGGGTCTGTAGCGAGAACCCAGAGCGTGAAGCCCTGCGACGTGCGTCACAGAAAGCAGAAGTGGGTCGGAGATCGGAGATCCATCGATTGAAGAAGCTGAATGGGGGCGTGTCGGCTGGTTAGGCGACTTCATCGGGACTACCACAAGAAGAGAACGGCCACGCCGAGGACGGCGACGCAGGCGCCGCCCACGGAGCGAAGTGTGAGCCGTTCTCCATCGAATAGATAGGCCAGGGGGAGGATGAAGATGGGGCTCGTAGAGGCCAGGGTGGATGCGACACCTACGTATGTGTAGAGAAGGCCTGCGTTGACCAACCAGAGGCCGAGAAAGGTTCCCAGGAAGGTGGCCGATACGACGAGAAAGGCGGTCCGCGGTTTCTTCATCGTCGTCCAGGTGCTCATCATCCGGCCTGTGAAGCTCAGAAAGAGGGTCAGACCCATCACCCCGAAGGCAAGTCGCACGATGCTGATTTCAAGGGCGCTGATCTGAGATCCGCCGAGTTTGGTCAGCACGTTCCCCAGGGCCTGGCAGAAGGCGGCGGTGATGGCGAAGGCGATACCGGCCTTCATCGACGGCGTCATCTGGCCCTGTTCATCATGTAGGGAGTGAGTTCCGTCGTTGTGACGCTCGGAGATCACCCAGACGACTCCGCCCATGGTCAGGGCCATTCCGACGATGAGCGGTGCCCCCAGGGGCTCACCAAGGACAGGGACGGCCAACACGGCAGTCATGGGGGGAGCGAGTGCGGCGAAGAGCAGGGTTCGCCTCGCACCGAGTCGGTTGAGGGCGCCGAAAAAGGCAGTGTCACCAATGGCGAGCCCCACGAGGCCGCTGGTGGCGAGCAGCGCCGTCTCTTCGGCGCTCAGGCTGTGGGGCCACAGTCGGCCGTCGAGGATGTAGAGCACGCCAAACATCATTCCCAGCGCGATGGCGCATTTGAGCCAATTGAGGGCCAGGGCGCTGACGGTCTTGCCCAGCCGTGAAAAAATGATGCTGGCCATTGCCCACACGGCAGAGGCCGATAGAGCTGCGATCTCACCCATGATTCCAGTCTCGTCTCCGGTGATGACGTAGTGCTGGCCCCCGGAAATCCGGAGGCCAACAGTAGGCACCATAGCTTCATGAGCGGTGGTGACAAGCGGGTGTGCTCGGACGACGGCCGTAACTCATGCGACGATCCAACTGCGGAAAGGACAAGGAGATAAGGGGATGTGGGAGATACGGGGGCCAAGGGGCCCCTGTTCGCTGCTCTTGAAGAAGGGATCGTTGAGGCGATTGCAGGGCAGGCCGTCTCAAGGCATCATCACGTAACGATGCTCGATGACGAAATATGCAGAGGAATTACAGATGGTACGTAAGATCGGGTTGGTGGTGGGATTCACGCTGGTAGTGGCGATGGTGTCGGTGATGTCGACGGCGGTGGCCCAGGACTACCCGTCGCTGTCGACGCCGCCGCAGCTCGAGCAGACCGGGAAAAACGATGTGGCAGTCGTCGTGGGGATCGAAAATTACCTCTTTCTCCCCGACGTGGAGGGGGTGAGGGAGGCGGTCAATGATTGGCAGACCTTTTTCGTAGATGGGCTGGGGATTTCCCCGGAAAATATGTACATCCTCTTGGATTCGCGGGCCACAAGGGAGGAGATGCGCCACGTCGTTCACCGGGCCGCGACGGACGTCGGTGAGGAAGGAACTCTTTGGTTCGTATTCATCGGGCACGGAGCGCCGATGGTGAGCGGCGAAGGTGGAGTATTGGTCGGGGTGGACGCAGAGGCGGAATGGCAAATTCTGGAGATGAGGGGATTGCGACGTGCGGAGTTGGTTAAGGCGTTGGAGCAGGGCGACCAGGCACGGACGATGGTGGTCTTCGACGCCGATTTCGGGGCGCAGAGCCCGAGTGGCGAGTCATTTCTCGGTTTGAGGATGCTCACCGTGCCCTACTCACTGGTCATTGACGAGGGGTTTGAGCGGCGGGATTCGACGATGTTGATGTCGGCGGCCGGGGACCAACAGGTGGCCGGTCTATTGCCGGGAAACCGACGCCCGGCGTTTAGCTACGTGTTGTTGGGGGCACTACGCGGTTGGGCCGCCACAGACGGTGAGGTGACGCTATCGGCGGCGATGGAATATGCAGGCCGGAAAATCGAGCACCTCGAGCATCGGCAGACGCCGTATTTCGTCGGTGACGAGGATGCCGTGCTCGTCAG
>SLPW01000426.1 GCA_007131755.1 Myxococcales bacterium
CCGGGCCGGGGCCAGGGGGGCGACCACATTGAGTAATACAACCGATCAAGGTGGATCACATACTCAAATCCCTTCCTTTTGCGGCGCTCTCTGTTACGATGGCGGCGTTCGAATTGTATTGAATTTCGCAGTACCCATCGCTCAACTTCGACACGGCACCGATGACGAGTCAATCTCCTTCCGATGTAGAGCCCGATATGGTGTCCGGTGACGGCGAAGAAGCCGCCGCCGGCTCGTCCAACTCCGGCGAAGAATCTCTGTTGGGTACGGTGACGCGCCTTATCGACGACGTTCGCGCCGTGCGGGTCTTCGTGGTGGTGATAGGGATCGCCGCCATCATCTGGCTGTTGGATTTCGCCCAGCCGATCCTGGTCCCCATCGTGCTGGCGTTTTTCCTGTCCTACGTATTGACCCCCTTCGTCAATCTGTTGATGAAGCTGCGCATTCCCGCAACCCAGGTGAATATGCCGCGGGGGATGGCGGCGCTGATCGTGGTGGTGACCACCGTGGGGTTCGCCGGTCTGTTGGGGACTTTCATCGGCGATCAGATCCGAAGGCTGGTGCTGGAATTACATAATTATCAGGACCAGTTCATCGACAATATCGACCGCTTGCGCGACCGGGTCGGCGATCTGCAGCAGCGGGTGGAGGGCTATCTCGATCCCTTCCGGCGAGAGGGGGAGGGCATCGGTGAGGGATCGTCGTTGTCCGGTGAGGAGACGGAGTTCGTCGAGGCCGTCAGCGAATCCCAGGGTTCGGAGATGGATATCTGGGGGCCCGTGCTGGAGTTTGCGGCCGGCGGGCTGACCGGATTTTTGGGGATCGTGGCCCAGGCGTTGATATGCATCTTCGTATTGGTCTTCATCCTCGCTCAGGGACCGTCGCTGCACAATCGCATCGTCGAGGCCGTGGGGGCGAGCGAGAAGCGCCGGCGAGCAGCCCGCATCATCCTCAACAACGTCACCAACGACGTGCAGGGCTATCTGTTCAACCGGTTTTATACCAATATCACCGTCGCCATTTTGGTGGGCCTGATCTTCTATTTATACGGGCTGGATTTCGCCTTTTTGCTGGGGATCTTCGCCGGCCTGTTCAACTTCATTCCCTACGTCGGTCCCATCATCGGGACCATCTTTCCGGCCACCGTGGCCTATGTGCAGTTCGGAGAGCTTCAGGCCGTCTTCTGGTGTGTGTTGATCTACGCCAGCGTCACCGGCCTGGAGGGCAATCTTGTGACCCCCTATGTGATCGGGCGCCATCTGAAGTTGAATAGCCTGGCCGTATTGTTGTCGGCCATCTTCTGGGGCTGGATGTGGGGGCCTGTGGGGCTGCTGTTGGCCATTCCCATCGTGGCCACCATGAAGTCCGTCTCCCAGAATGTGGATGGACTTCGCGGCCTGGCGGCCTTTTTGCGCGGCTGATCCGGGGTCGTGATCGAACGCTGATTCTCGGTGTTGGTCACTCTTTCCGATTTGACTTTTTCGGCATCCCTGTCGAAATTTTCATTACTCACACCATCGACCGGTAGCCCCCTCGAAAAACCGGGGTGGAGTGTCATCATCCGCAGCGTGCCGGCGGGGACGATCTGCAATCCGTCGGATCGATTAACTTGTCAGCAACCAAGGAGCTGACCATGCAGAATCTACGTATGCGTAGTATTGGACTGATCGCCGCAGGCTCGTTGATCCTCTTTTCCACGGGGTGTCCGGACGACGACGTTGAGGAGTACGAAGTGGAGTTGGCGGGCGAAAACCAGGTGCCGCCGGTGGCCACCCCCGCCTCGGGGACGATGGACGTCGAGTTCGATGAGGAAGACGAGACCTTGAGAGTAGAGGGAGATTTCGATGGCCTGGTCAGTCGACTGATCGAGATCGAGGGGTCTGCAGCCCATATTCACTTCGCCCCACAGGGAGAAAGCGGGCCCATCTTGTGGAACGTCGACGTCGACGCCGACGAGGACGAGCGAGGTGGCAGTTTCGAATTCGAACGGGAACTGACCGCCGACGAGGTGGAGACCTTCCAGAACAACGAGATGTATCTCAACATCCACACCCAGGCCTACCCTGACGGAGAGCTTCGAGGTCAGCTCGACGAGGGGGCGCCGACCTTCGCATCCATCGACCAGAGCTGGGGTGTGGAGTTGACCCCGGAAGCCCATGTGCACGCCGTGGATACGGAGGCACAGGGATGGGCGTGGGCGATCCTTCGCGACGACGATACCATGGTCGTCTCCGGGGCCGCCGACAACCTGAGCAGTGCTCCCACAGATGTCTTCGGAAGTGCCGTCAACATCGAGGAGGCGCCTCAGGGCGAGGTGGGAGACCTGGTCTTGAACCTCGATTACGAAACGATCGATGACACGGCGCTGCGCTTCTGGCAGGAGACCACTCTCGACGAGGACCAGATCGAGGTGCTCCGAGATGGTGGGTATTATATCAACCTGTATACGGAGGAGCAGGAAGCCGGTGAGCTTCGCGGTCAGCTCGACGAAGAGGACGATTTCTTCCAGGAGTTCTGGGAAGATATCTTCGACGATGATCCCGATCGCATCGACGAAGTGCCTCCGTTCTGATGGTCGAGCAATCTCCCCCTCCACGCCGCAGGGGTGTCCACAACGTGGACGCTGAGGTGTGGAGGGGGGGTGGGTGGCGAACCAAACCGGGTTTTGCGCTTTTGTCACAATAGTCTACAATCGATGGTTGCATCGCCACAGGTGGAGCAACCATGGATCAGCGAGACGAATATCTACGCGAACAATTTCTGACCTCTCTTCGACAGCTCGTCGATCAGGGCTCACAGATGCTCGGTGAGTCCGGGGTGTTGGGCGTGCTCGAGGAGATGGTGGGGGAATTGGGAGGAACCGTCGTGCCCGGCGGCGCTCAGGCAGAGGTCGACGCCGATGCAGATGTGGCCGTGGAGCGAAGGTGTTATTTCGGGGAAAAGCGAGGAGAGCCGGTCTTGACGATGAGCTATCCGTCGCCCCAGGCGCTGGAGGCCGATCTGGAAACGCTGACGCAGGTGCGGGGGCTGATGGTGGAGCTGTCACGGACGCCACCGCTGATGGAGTCCGTCTCCATCGACGTGAAGGTGGAGGGAAGTAGCAAGTCAGTTGAATTGAAAGGGCGTGCAGTCCACGCCAGCAACGAAGGGGTGGCCCTCGAGCTGTTTCCTCAGCAGGAGGACAAACGGAAGGAGCTGGAAGTACTCGTCGTGGAAAGCGGTGGGGAAAGCGACAGTTTCAGCGAGGCTACAGTGGTTGCACCCAAGACGGACAGTCCGATCGCACAGGACGATGGCGAGCGAATCCCAGGCATCGATCGGCTCGTGGAGCGTCCCGATGAGTTGGCCCACCGCTGGTCCCTTCGCGGTGAGAATATGGAGGCCATGCTTCTGGAGGCGGCGACCATCGAGGGATACGGATTTCTTGAATTTGAGTGCTCCGATGCGGTGCGCCAATACGTACTGCACTACGGAAAACTCATCGATGTGCGTAGCGAGCCTCGGGAGGACCAGGAGACCAGACTTATCGAGCAACTGAAGTCCACCGGCTATATTGGTGACGAAGATCTGGAGAGGGCGAAGGTGTTGGCAGCGATCCACGGGATCCCTCAACAGGATGCTCTGGTGGATATGGGATGCATCACGTTGGAAGACCTGCTCTCGGCCATCAAGGGCTGTCTCGTCGATGATCTTCAACGGATCTGGGAGTTGGATGCCGAAGAAGGGCGGTTATATCTTCTCCAGCATCGTCCTCATCTACCCTTGCGGCGATCGTCGGTGGAGCTCGCCGAACAGGTGGTGCGCAGGATTCAGATTAAGCTCGGACGCCTATCGCGGGGAGAGCTCCAGGCACAGATGGAGCGTTTTTCGGGGGCTCGAATTGCCCGGATTCGCTCGCCAATCGTCGAATGGGCTCGTTTCGGATTCGACGCCGACAGCCTGCGTTTTCTGGAGGTCGTCCTCGATAAGGGGCGTTCCCTTTCGGAGGTGGAGCGGATCAGCAATCTTCGACGAGAGGACACACGCCGGATGCTATTGGTCCTCGACGAACTCGACCTTCTGACGAGGACCGATCGAAAGAGCCGGCTGCCCGAGCATTACGAGATTGAGGGATTATTTCAGCGAATTCAGAACGCCGATCACTTCGAGGTGCTCGGCGTTCATTGGTCGGCCTACGGAGAGGAGATCGAGCGCGCCTATTCCCAGATGTGCAGCACCCTCGAAGTTCCCCGAAAGGTGGAGTCCGATCTGGCCGACGAGCTCGCCGAGCTTCGACGGGCGGCGGAGGAGGCCTATCAACTGCTCTGCGACACCAGAAGACGGCGCGAATATCGCAACCAGCGATTCGACCGTTTTGCGCGAACCAGTGTCCTCGAAGTCTATGAGAAGAAGGCCGACTCTCTGCGCATGCGAGGAGAGGGAGAGGACCTGGTCGATTGTCTGCAGCGAATTCTGGAGCTGCATCCGTCGCATCGCCGGGCTCGGGCAGAGCTGAAATTGTTGAGGGGAGAGGGGTGATGGCCTAATAGTACAACGTCACTTAGTCCGTGAGACTACTCGGCGAGGCGCCTGTGGCAAGGGTAAGGCGCGATGGCGCAGGCGATGCCGCAGAGCATCGTCGAGCTGGCGCAACGCAGCCATTGGCGCAGGCGACCGGCGATGGGCCGTGAGCTAAGTGATGTTGTACTACTAATTCGGCAGATCGAAGGCCAGCCGTGGCACCCGCGCCTCTCCGTATAGATAGCTGTAAATCCAGTAGCTCATGGTGACCCGTTTGGCGTAATTTCGGGTCTGGTGGAAGGGGATATCCTCGACGAAGAGGTCAAGGGGGAGGTCACCAAAGCTGTCCAGCCAGTTGCGGACGTTGGCAGATCCTCCGTTATATCCTGCGGATACAAGTACGGGGTGGTCGTCGAATTGCTCGCCCAACAATTCCATATAGGCCGAGCCGAGGCGGACGTTGACGTCGGGGTCGTCGAGGCGATCGAAAGAATAGGGGTTCATGCCGTCGCGGGCGGCCATGCGTTCGGCGGTGGCGTCCAATAATTGGAGGAGCCCCCGTGCATTGGCCCAGCTCTCGATGCGAGGATGGAATCCGCTCTCCTCACGCATGATGGCGTAGATCTTGGCCGCCGGGATGTGGCGTTGGTCGGCGTAGCGCGTGACCTCATCCATAAAGGGGGTGGGATAGGCAACTTCCCACTGCTGGCGAGTTTGTGCCGAAGGGTATTTGTCCATCCACCCCGAGATGTGGCGGCGGGCGATATTATGAGAGATGGGATAAGCGCCGGCTCGATCGAGCAGCGCTGAAAGCGCCCACAGGGTGTCGGCGTTGTGAGCGTGGCGGCTTCGAAGCACGGAGAACTCGGCGCGGGCGTGAGTGTCGAGGCCCAGGGTCAGCAATTTGGTACCCCGTTGAAAGGCCCCGTCTTCGCGCAGCACATCGGGTACCTCGATGGGGCTCGACGTTGGGTCTGCGGAGAGGATCTCGTCGCACAACTCGGCGGCGGCTTCGCAGACGTCATGGGAGTCGTCATCGGCCACCCGGGCCAGGCGGTTCAGGGCAAGGAGAGCGTAGTAGGACATGGGATGGTCTCGAGCCACCTGAGAAAATGCCTCCTCTGCCTCTTCGTCTTCGCCGAGCATCTCCAGGGCCCGTCCCCGAAAATAGTGAAGACGCCCTCGGGTATAGAGATCGTCCTCTCCGGTGTCGTCGAGGCCGTCGACGTAATCCACCACGCCCTGAAGGTCGTCGGTCTCGAAGAGACGGCGCACCAAAAACCAGTGGGCGTCCTTGAGCATATCGCCGTCGGGATAGGTCTCGACGAGTTGTTCGAGCAATTCGTGAGCCTCATCGGGTCGGTCCGCAGATCGCAACACCCGGGCCTGCAGATACATGGCGTCGTCGGCGATGGAGTCGTCGGGATACTCGTTCCACAGCCGTTGGAACCAGCGAATGGCGCCGGGGCGGTTACCGGAGTTCCACATGCCCCGGGCGCCGTGATATAGGGCGCGGCGGTGATATGAGGTGTCGGCGCATTCGTCGAGCACACGTTGATACCAGTCGGTGCCGTCGCCGTGGCGGCGCAGTTTGGTGTGACTGTGGGCGATCTTGAAGAGCCCCTGGCAGCGCTCGGCGCTGCCGGCGGTCAAGCCATCGATTCGGGGCCCCAATTCGTCGATGACGCGTTCGCTTCGGTGCAGATTGTACAGACCGCGGTAGCGTCTCATGAGGCGGTCCACCGACTCCTCGTCGAGCTCTGTGCGCTGGTCGGAGGTCAACAGATCGGTCATGTCGGCCAGTCTTTGCTCCGCCTCGCGGGCTTCGCTCCGAAGGGGTCGCCCGTCG
>SLPW01000467.1 GCA_007131755.1 Myxococcales bacterium
CGTACTGTTCGACATACTTCGCCCATTTTCCCCGCACGCAACGGGGAAACGGAGCCCATAGCTTCGAAGTGGTCTTCGGGTCGGTCTCCATTCGTATCGACAACCCATCCAAAGACAATCCATGAGCATTATCGATTGGTTCAAGCGATTAGTGGGGGCGGAGCGATCTGAGGAAACGGATGTGTCCCGGACAAAGAATGGGGGTGGGGGTTGGTCGTCGATGACGTCGACGAAGAACCTGCGCAAGCCGAGTCGGGACGAGCGCTTCAAGCCCCGGGAGCGAATGAGGTGGGGAGGATTCAGGTCTCGGCCCTCGGTCATGAACTCTAAGGAGGCAGCTCGCCATTATTCGACGAGTCTGGCCACGGGAGATCTGACGCTTCGACGAACGGGAACGGATCCGGAGCAGCTCGAGCGCTACGGACTTCCCAGGTGGGACGACGAGGCGGATCTGGCGGAGTTTCTGGGACTGACCCGTGAACGGTTGGCCTATTTCGCCTGCCACCGTCGAGAGGACTCGGTCAATCACTACGTATCGTTTCGGGTGCCGAAGCGAAACGGAGGCACTCGGGTGATCATGGCGCCGAAGCGCGAGCTTCGACAATTGCAGCGAAGGCTGTTGCGTGAGCTGGTGGATCGATTTCCCGTCAGCGAATACGCCCATGGATTTCGGCGTGGGCGCTCGATTCGCACCAACGCCGAGCCGCACTGCGGCAAAGACCTGGTGATCCGCTTCGACCTGGCTGATTTCTTCGGGAGCGTGAACTATTTTCGGGTGCGGGGCTATCTGGTGAGTCTGGGCTACGGACATGTCGTGGCGTCGAGCCTGGCGCTATTGATGACCGCCTGTGAGCGCCAGCCCGTGGAGGTCAGCGGTGAGGTGGTCCATGTGCCCGTGGCAATGAGGTACTGTGTGCAGGGAGCGCCGACGAGTCCCGGGGTGTGCAATGCCGTGGCGTCCACTCTGGACCATCGACTGGCCGGGCTGGCTCGAAAATACGGCTATGACTATACACGCTACGCCGACGATATGACCTTTTCCGGCGACGACGATCGTGGCGTGGGGCCGCTTCTGGGGGTGGTGCCGGAGATCGTGACGGACGAGGGGTTCGCCCTCAATCGCGACAAGACACGGGTGATGCACTCCGGTCAGCATCAGCGGGTGGCCGGGGTGACGGTCAATGAGGTGATCGGTCTTTCGCGTCGGGAGAGGCGAAAGATTCGGGCTATGATCCATCGCATGAAGAAAGAGCGCGAAGCGGGTACTCTTAGCGAAGAGGAGGTTCATCGCCTGGAGGGCAAGCTCGCCTATGTAGAGATGCTCAATCCACAGCAGGGGGCTGCGCTAAGGCGTCAGTGGGCGTAACCCTTCGGTCGCAGATCCGTCGTTGGACCTCGTAGGGGAAAGGAAGTAGGTTGCTCACGCGTTGTAGGTACGACGTATTCGAAGGGACTTCGAAGATGAGCGAAGATTGGGAAGAACTTGCAGGGGAGAAGGGAGAGAGGGTTCCGACGAGCAGGCTGGGACGGATGTTCAAGCTCGGTTCGCTGAGCGCCAGGGTGACGGCGTCGACCATGGCCGGCAAGGTGGCCGGGGTGTTCAAAAGAGATCCCGACGCGGCAGCCGATCATTTTGAGCGCCTCTACGCGAAGAACGCCCACCGCGTGGTGGACGTCCTCGGAGAATTGAAGGGGGCTTCGCTCAAAGTGGGGCAGTTGTTGTCGGCGGACCCGGAGTTATTGCCCGACGAATTCTCTCAGGGACTGACGGCGCTGCAAAAAGACGTGCCGCCCATGACCTACAATACGGTGAAGGCCCAGCTCGAAGAGGCTTTCGATCGGCCCATGGAGATGGTCTTCGATTATTTCGACGATGAGCCCATCGGCTCGGCGAGCATCGGGCAGGTCCACCGGGCCAGGCTCCAGTCTGGAGAGGACGTGGCGGTGAAGGTGCAGTATCCGGGAGTGGTGGACTCGTTGGAGAGCGACCTGAAGACGCTGAAGAACTTTCTGGTATACGGGAAGGTGGCCATCGACGGGCAGAGGATGGACGAGTACTTCGAGGAAGTGCGCCGAATCGTATTGGAGGAGGCGGACTACGAATCGGAGGCCGAGAATATGGCACGATTGCGCTCGGTCTTGGCCGAGCGCGAAGGAGTCACGGCGCCGAAGCCCTATGTGGAGTGGACGCGTCCCACCGTCCTGGTGATGGAGTATATGGAGGGGACAAAGTTCGACGACGCGCTGGAGGAGATGGAGGACCATGACCGGCGAGACGAGATCCTGGAGCGGTGGGTGGTCAATTACGCCTGGATGTTTCACGAGGCCCATCTATTGCACGCCGATCCACACCCCGGAAATTTCCTATTGGACGAAGACGGCCAGATTGTGGTCCTGGACTTCGGATGTGTCAAAGAGGTGAGTCCGGACTTCGCCGACGGCATTCTGGACGTCCTGGTCGCCTATTGGGCCGGCGATATGGAGAGAGTCCTCGAGGCCTATCGCCGCGCCGGCTACGGGATCGACGGAACGGAAGAGATCGACCTCGACTTGCTTGCGGAATACCAGGACATCATCCTTGCTTGCTTTGCTCGAAATGAGCCCTTCGATTTCGGTTCCTGGCAGCCAGCGATGGAGGGAAAGAAGTTTATGCTGCGCCATCCGAGCTTCTGGAAGCTTCCGCCTCCCTCGGAGGGGCTGGCCTTTTTTCGAGTCCTCAGCGGAATCAAGGGCCTGTTGTACAAACTGGACGCCAAGATCAACGTCTATCGTGGGGCGCGGGAGATCGCCGAGAGGCGGGGGCGCCTGGGCGATACGATGGCGTGAGGGGGAGGTTGCCACAATCCCGTGGCAACTGCATCATCATCGCTTGGAGCCGATAGCATCCTTGCTATCGGATCGCCGATAGGCGCTGAGCACTGTGGGTTGCGATGATATTAATGAGCATTCGATATCACTAAATGCTCGTCGGTCTAAAATGGCGATGGCAGGGATGCCATCGCTCCAGGTGGGTTGATCAATATTCCACGCGCGTACTGACCACGTAATCAAGGTTGGGATATTGGGACTTTAGAAAGGCGTTGCCCTGTCGTTGGATCTCGGGTTGATGGTGGCTCACGGCGTCGCCGTACCCCGAATAGAGCTCATCGACGACGTCCATGCCGTCGATCACCTTTGCGACGGGGGCGTTTTCGAGGACGTCGAGATATTCGTTGTCGGCGCGGTTGATGAAGAGCTGGGTGGAACGAGAGTCCGTGCCTGAATGGGCGAAGCTGACGGTGCCGCGTTCGTTGGTGCGACTGACCGGATCGTCAGCGAACCGTGCCTTTCGCCAGGTCTGGTCGATCTGCGGATCGGCGTGGATTCCGAATTGGACCACGAAATCCTCGATGGATCGATAGAAGGCGACGTCGTCGTAGAAGCCGTGAGCCGCAAGATAGTGGAGCCGGTCCGCTCCCAGTGGAGCCCAGTGACGATAGACCTCGATGGTGAAATCACCGGCGGTGGTCTCGAAGACGACGCGGAAGGTACCCGGCGCCGGACAGTGCTCGACGGGGCGGAGAACGGGAAGGGTCTCCAGTTCGCCGTCGTGTTCGAATTGACACCCCGGATCGTGCTCGTCTACGGGCACGGCGTGGCGTGAAAGTTCTTCGGGAGGAGCGCCGACTTCGATCACGGGGTGAACGTCTACCCGATTGTTCTGGTAGTAGGGACAGGGCTCGGGATATTCGACACTTAGCGCGAAGATTACGGATCCGACGATGAGAGCGGAGAGCAGCCAGGATGCCAGAAAGAGTCGTCGAGGCAGGGGATTGTGGAGATTGATCATGGGTCATTCCGTAGGGAGTCAGGAAAGGCCGAGTTCAAAGAATAGCATATAGCAAGATGATGTGCCGTGCATTTGTTCGAATTGTGCAATTTTTGTGCAGCAAGCACTTGAGATCATTCACCAAATAGTACGGGTCCCTCGTCGATGACCTGGCGGCCAAGCTCGGGGTCGTGGCATAGGATCAATTCGTCGTCGGGGTGGTCTTCGAGAAAGCGTCGAAGAGATGCCAACGCTTCGTTTGCCTTTGGCATGTCGTGGGTGAACTGGCGGGGCATCAGCCCCGGTTCGGCCTCGCCACTTGCCTGCAGAAGGGTGTGGGCGGCGTCGGCCGCATAGAAGATGGTATCTCCGCCCTGGACGTGTAGGCGATAGACGCAGTGTCCCGGCGTATGTCCGGGTAGAGAAAAGACTTCTATGGAGCCGTCGCCGAAGAGATCGAGACCCTCGCCATCGTCGAGATGGGGAAGGTCGTCGCGACACTGCATTTGCTCGCCAAGCGACGCATAGTCATCGGGGCAATATTCGCCAAAGGTGCGGCCCACGAAGGGTGGGTCGTTGGCGTGATCCCATTCGGCCTGCGAGAGGTGAAATGTGGCGTTGGGAAGACATTTCATCGCCCCCGTATGGTCGCCGTGCAGATGTGTAACCAACACATGCTCAACATCGTCGGTGTGAAAACCGAACTCCTCGAGGCGCGCCGGTACAGACCACTTCGGCGCGAAGCTCAGTCCCGTGGCCGACAAAAAATTCGAGGCCAATACACCCATATTGGCGGGGCCGTCCTCGTCGAAGGGGGCGTCCATCAAGATCGGTCCGTGCTCGGAGTGAAGGCCGATGCCGAATAAAAAGGGCATGCGTACCCGCTCGAAGCCGCCGCCGGCGATGAGGATATTGCGAAAGACGCGGTAGTAGCCGCTGTGAGTAAGCCAGAATTTCTCTAACATGACGGACGTCGGAGGTCAGAAGGCAGAGGGCAGATAACGTTCGATGGTGTTTGGACGGTACCCACTCTACACAAAACGTTCGCGAATGGTAGCCCTGGGTGGTGGCGAGGCGGAGGGGGTAACCGTGGGGCTATCAACGTGAGTAGCTTACTCCGTGCCCCCTCCGACCGCTCGTAGAAAGCACTCGCGGCCACCTCCCCGCCAACGGGGAGGGTGTCCGTCACGAGAGTGGATCCGTATCCAGTGGGAGAAGTAGAAGTTGGTCGGAGGTCGGAGATCCATCGATTGAGAAAGTGGAAGTGCGGGTGCGCGGGGCGCACCCGTGGGTGGGAGGTCACTCCACGACTTCGATGGGGCCGTGGTGGTCGCAGTGACCCTCGTGGGGATGGTGGAGATGGTCGCCGACGAGGTAGCAGATGTGGTCGCCGTGGGGGACGGCCTCGTGGCCGCAGCCCGGGCCGTGGACGTGGTCGGGGTCGTGGCCGTCACAGTCGTGGCCGTTGGTGCATTCGTCGGGATTTTTGTCGCTTACCTCCAGGGTATGTTCGTCGTAGTGATCCTGGTGGGGATGGTGGAGATGGCCGTCGTGGAGGTAGTCGACGTGGTCGCCGTGTTTGATGGCCGTGTGGCCGCAGTCGGGGCCGTGTTCGTGGTCGTGATCTTGGTGGACGTCGTGGTGGTGATGACTCATGGTCTGTACTCCTCTCAAAAACGCTCATTCCGCCGAGTGAATGAAGAGTTGTTGGATGATATTGCGCACATGATCGTCGGCGAGTGCGTAGTAGACGTGCTTTCCGTCTCGGTTTCGGGTGACCAGGCGGGCGTTGTGGAGGATCTTCAAACGCTGCGAGATGGCCGACATGGAGTCGCCCGTTTCTTCTGCCAGCTCGGAGACGCAGTGACGGCCGTCGAAGAGCAGCTCTAACAAGCGCAGCCGTCCCGGGTCGCCCATGGCGCTGGCCATGGAGGCGGCGGCGTCAATCACCTCCTCTGAGCGCAACTCGTGGGAGTGGGCGACGTGGTCGTGTCGGCAGTCGGTTGTGTGAGGTTGGTCGGCCATTTGAGATCCTCAATTCAACGTTCTCTAAAATGATTAAACATTAAATTGAAGGAGTCAACGAAAATCTCAGAAAGCGCATGGGCAGAGGGGTCGTGTACCGTGCAAGAAATTTTTCGTGCGATCAATGCTGTTCAATAACTGTTCAAAACTTGTTCAGAGCCTTCACATGGCGCAAAAGGTGTCTATAGTGGAGAAGGCGAACGACCGTCGGGATTGCGTCCCGGATCACCAGTGGTACTCGATAGCCTTGCCGCAGAAACGAATCTCCTCCTCTCGAGAAGATTCACGCAGGGAGGAAGGGGATAACATGCCCAAATTTCGCAGCAAGAACGGGTTAGATGATGGTTCGAAGTAGCCTGTTTTGCGCCAGCCTCTTGGTGCTGGTGTTGACGATGCCGCAGGCCGTCGCCGCCTCTCCGCTATGGGAGTGGGCGGGGTCGCCCCTGTCACCGGGAGCGTTCTCCGGACGACTCGATGCCACGGGAGCGGAGGCGGCGTATTTCAATCCGGCGCTGTTGCGAGGCCAATCATCGGGGGTCCAATTCGGAGCCAGCGTTCTGGCCGGGCGGTTGTCCATCGATCTCGATCCTCGACCGTCGGGAGTCGACATTCCGGCCAGTGTCTATGACGCGCGCCTCGAGGATGCAGATGGAAGGCGAAGCCCGCTTCCAACCCGTCCGCTGGCCACCGAGGAGTTGCCTCAATGCCGGGGATGTTCGGATCCCTCTTTCGTGCAGCCCCATCTGAGCCTGGGCACCACCATATCGTTGGTGGAAGATCGCTGGACCCTGGGACTGCTGGCCACGGTGGCTGCAGATCAGTTTGCGGAGCAGCGCCCCCACTTCGTCGATGAGCGAGAGCAGTATTTTTCCAATTCCCTGCACTTCGAGAGGCTCGGCGACCGGCTCGTGGGAGCGTCGATTGCCATCGGCAGCGGGGTGAAGATTGCGGATTGGCTCGATGCGGGTGTCGGGGTGACCATGGCCCAGGACGCCAAGAGCGACAACGCGGTATTCACTCCCGATCCCACGGCACCGGAGGACTCCCGGGTCAATACGGGAATCAGTGTTCGCACACGGGCTGTGCCGCATCTGGGTGTTGAGGCGCGGCCGGGAGGGGATTGGAAGATGGTGGCCACCGTCCATGCTCCCTTCGAAAACCGTGTGGACGGAGTCAACGAGCTTCGGTTCTGGAATTTTCCAGCTTATCCCGACGGAGAGGACTCGCTGGATCAACAGGTAGGCTATGTCTACGACTATCTGCCGCTGCGCATGAGCGCCGGGGTGGGACACGGATGGGGCGATGAGGAATACGGCATCTCTGCCGGAGCAACGGTGGTCTTCGAACGCTGGTCGCAGTATCGCGACCGACAGGGGGAGACCTGGCCTGACCAGTGGCGTAATACCTTTCGCCCCACGGTATTCGGAAATCTAACTCGTGGGGCACAGAGCTGGGCGGCAGATGTCAGTTATGCACCCGGGGCAGTGCGGTCGCAGACGGGACGCACCAATTTTGTGGACAATCACCGGTTGTCCTTGTCGGGGGCCTGGTTGCGACAGATGGAGTGGTTCGGACGCCTGGTTCAGGCAGGGGTGCAGGTGCAGGGCCACTGGCTCATCGAGCAGAGAGAGGTCAAAGACCTGGCGGCACAACAACCTGTGATCGATGAGTTTCCGGAGTCGATTCATGTGCAGTCTGGCGAGGCCATTGCCGAATCCCTTGATTTTCGAACCAACAATCCGGGGTATCCCGGCTATCGTGCGTCGGGCCTCGTCTTCGGAGCCGGACTCTTTCTGAAAACCGAGTTTTGACTTTCACATCTGTTGAGGATGTCGACAGGAGCAGGGTATGCAACAAAAGATCTGGACAGTGGTTTTTTTGGCAGCGATCTTGGCGATCGCCGGATGTAGCGATGACGATTCCGTGTCGGGAGTGGACGTCGGCGCCGAAGATGCCTCGGGGCTCTCGGATGCAGGGTCGGATGGGGGACCGCAGGAGAGTCAAGACGTGGACGGCGGGCACACCGACGCGTCCGGGGTTGACCTTTCGGGTCGGTGGGTAAAGTTTACGGCCGCATCGGCCTTGACGGATACCATCGTCGGTGGCGAGGAGGAGTCGACGACCTATTCGCTGCTGCGTGTGGAGATGGAACAAGATGGTAACGAATTGTCACTCCACAGCGAGGTCTGTGCCGTAGATATCGTGGCAGAGTCCGATTTTGCAGAAACGATCTTGCCCGATGCCTTCGTAAATGCGTTGGAGCCGACCCAACGGCAGGGAACCTTTTCGCAGGGGGTCTTCGAGTTGCCGAGACACTACGAGTTGCGGGGCGTCGAATTCGAAGATTCAGAAGATCCGGAAACCGAACCGCTGCCCGATGAGGCTGACGACCCCAGGGTTACGGATCCCGACGGGGACGGCAATCCGGGTCTGACCATCTTCGTCGACGCCGGCATCGTCAGCGGAGAGATCTATGTGGTCCAGCGGGGGTGGGATGAGTTCGAGGGTTCGCTCGTCGACGACGATCGCATCGAGGGGAAACTGACATGGGATGACGAACAGGAAATTCTGGGGGCCTCCGATTCGGCACTGCTCATTGCAGAACCTACGAGTCGGCCAAACCCCGACGAGGAGAGCAGCCATTTCGCAATGGTCCGCCTCGCCGAGTCGGAGAGCGACGATTGTGAGTCGCTGATCGAGCGCAGTGAGGCCGACTTCTCGATGGATTTTCGCTAGTTCCCGTCCGGAAAACCCATGAATGTCATCGAAATCAAAGGAGAGCCCTCATGGGTGAGCACGAGATTGTCATCGTATGGTTCGATCGGGATTTGAGAGTCGCCGATCACCTTGCGCTGACCAGAGCATGTGGGGTGGCCGACGTAGTGGTGCCGCTCTTCGTCGATGATGAGCCGCAGGACGGCTGGCCGCGAAGCAAGCGTCAGTCGATCTGGTTGCGGCGGTCGCTGGAGGCGCTGGGCGAAGCACTTCGCGAGAGAGGGTCGTCCCTGATCTTTCGAAGAGGGTCGAGCGCCGAGGTGGTGCCTCAGGTGGCGAAGGAGGTGGGGGCGCAGTTGGTGATCTGGAATCGTCGCTACCGTCCGGGGCTGCGACGTCGCGACGAGCACGTGTCTCGGGCTCTTCGAGAGATCGGGATAGAGGTGGAGACGACGTCGGGACGTCTTCTTCATGAGCCAGAGGAGATCCGCACCACCACGGGCGGTCCCTACCACGTATTCACACCTTTTTGGCGTAAATTTCAGAAGGTCGTAGATGTCTTCGAGCCGCTGGATGAGCCGGAGCTGGGCCCGGAGAAGGCGCCGTCCACCTGGCCGAAGAGCGATGGTCTCGACGCCATCAGTAAAGCCGGGGAGGCTTCGTGGCTCGAATACTGGCAGCCTGGCGAGGAGGGGGCGCGCAAGACGCTGGAGCGGTTCGTCGAGTCTGGGCTTGCAGACTATGTGGAGTGTCGCGATCGGCCCGATCGGACTGGAACGTCGCGGCTGTCGCCTCACCTTCGTTTCGGGGAGGTGAGCCCTCGCCAGGTGTGGCAGGCCGTCGGCGGGGCGGAGGAGTTTCGAAGGCAGTTGGTGTGGCGAGAATTTTCCTATCACCTCCTTCATCACTATCCGCATACCGCCGAGGAGCCGCTACGAGAGAAATTCAAGGACTTCGCCTGGCGCGACGACGAGGAGGGGTTTGAGCGTTGGAAGAATGGCGAGACGGGCTATCCCATCGTGGACGCCGGGATGCGTCAGCTCCGGGAGACGGGGTGGATGCATAATCGGGTGCGAATGATCGTGGCCTCCTTTCTGACCAAGGATTTGTTGATCCCCTGGCAGAAAGGAGCGCGATGGTTCTGGGAGAACCTGGTGGACGCCGATCTGGCGAATAATACGATGGGTTGGCAGTGGTCCGCCGGCTGTGGGGCCGACGCGCAGCCCTTCTTTCGGGTATTCAATCCGGTCAAGCAGGGGAAGCGCTACGATCCGGATGGGGAGTATGTGCGTCGCTTCGTGCCCGAGTTGGAGGGGCTTTCAGGGAGCTCGATTCACGCGCCCTGGGAGGCATCGACGCAGGAGTTGGCGGGGACGAATTATCCGGAGCCCATTGTCGATCATGGAGAGGCGCGAGAGATCGCGCTGAATCTGTATAACGAAATCAAATAAAGGGAGGGGCGTGGGATGCTGAGCGAATTTCAGGAGAAATTATGTGAAAATCACCCGTGGGACTTCTCGGATCTTCGGGCCGTATTTTTCAATTGTACGCTGAAGCGAAGCCCGAAGAGGTCGCATACCGAGGGGCTGATGAAGGTCTCACAGGAGATCCTGGAGAAGAACGGGGTGGAGGTCGACGTGATCCGGGCCGTAGATCGAGATATCGCCACTGGCGTATACCCGGATATGACGGAGTACGGCTGGGAGAGTGACGAGTGGCCGCAGATCTTCGAGAAGGTACGAGCCTCGAATATCGTGGTCATCGGTACACCGATCTGGCTGGGAGAGCGCTCGTCGGTGTGCTCCCGCGTAATCGAGAGGCTCTACGCCATGTCGGCCGAGCTAAACGAGGAGGGACAATATGCGTATTACGGTCGCGTCGGCGGTTGTGTGGTGACGGGCAATGAGGACGGGGTCAAGCACTGCGCGACGAGCATCTTATACTCCCTGCAACATCTGGGATTTGTGATTCCGCCACAGGCCGATTGTGGCTGGGTGGGAGAGATCGGGCCCGGGCCCTCCTATCTGGACGAGGATTCCGGAGGGCCCCAGAACGAATTCACCCAGCGCAACACCACGTTTATGACCTGGAATCTGATGCATCTGGCGAGGATGCTAAAAGACGCCGGGGGGATTCCGGCCCACGGAAATCAGCGCTCCCTGTGGGATGCCGGGTGTCATGAAGGTCACGTAAATCCGGAGCATCGGTGAGTGACGTCGGTGACGGCAGAGACGGCCGGCGCGGGAGGCCGGCGCCCTGGCTCTATCTCTTCGGGACCGTTGCCTGGACCTGGGTTTTCCTGGCTCCGGTAGTCGCGACGGGGCGAGGACTCTTCGAGTTTCCGATGGTTTTTGTTTCGGGGATCGGATTGCTGGGACCGATCATCGTCCCCTGCCTGCTCATTGCCACCGGGCGCTGGGATGAGTCGTTGGATCCGACGGCGCGACATTTTCTTCGGCGCTGTTTCGACCTCCGGACGTTGAGCCTTCGCTGGGGCCTGGCGGTGGTGGGCTTCGCCCTATTATTGGCCTTTGGTCCCGTGTTGCTGGAGCCGGGCCGAGGGTTCGACGCGGGGCTCTTCGCCGGTGCGCCGACGATCTTCGTGTTGCTGGGACTTCTCGGAGCTCTTGAGGAGCCCGGCTGGCGTGGATATGCCCAGGAGGGGCTCCAACGACGAATGCCGGTGGTAGTGGCGGGAGTGGTCATCGGTCTGTTCTGGGCCGTATGGCATCTTCCCTTATTCTTCGTGGAGGGGACGTACCAGGCAGGATTGGGGGTGGGAACTGTAGAGTTCTGGGCCTTTCATCTGGCGATTGTGCTGGGATCTCCATTTTACGCCTGGTTATATAACGCCGCCGGAAAGGTGGCCTTTGCGGCGGTGCTGTACCACGGGTTGGGAAATGTGGCGCGCGAGCTTTCCGCCGACGCCTCGCCGGCCTCGGAGCTGGGCGTGGAGGCGGCGATGACGGCGGCGGTGATTGTGATGTCGTGGAGGTGGATGCGGCGGTCAGTGGAGTAGGGTAGGTATGTCAATGCGGGTAATGGCGCGGCGCGGAAGACCGCTGAGACGCGAAGGCACGAGGCGCGGAGCGCTGTACGCTGAGCGCTGCCTCGCGAAAACTGAGCGCTGACACGCGGAGGCGCGATAGAGCCCGCGAAGCAGCGCTGATTACGCGGCAAACAACGCGACCGTGGTTGCTTCGGGCGGCCGTGATTGCCCTGGAGTTCCGTTGTGGAGCTAGCCCGTGCGGGGCGGAGCAATAGCGCCGACTTCCTGCGATGCCAGCGCCACGATCTCGCTACCGCTCGTCGTGGCACCGAGAGATGGCATCGGCTCCAAGAGTCCCTCGGTTCTGCTGCGCAACCAGTACAAACTCCAAGCCACCTCCCGGTTTCGAAATCAGCGCATGACGTCGCCCCCTCCGCGCGTTCCGCTGAGCTTTCGTGAGCTCTGCCGCGCCTCCGCGCTCAGCGTTCAACGTCCAGCGACTTCGCGCTCAGCGCCTTCGCGTACAGCGCCTTCGCACCTTAGCGACCAGTTCAGTGATGGGAGAAGTGTTGAATGCGTTGGAACCTGTGCTCTTGGCAACGTAATCGGCAGTCCGTGGTCCACGCAGAAGACTGCCGATGGGCGGGAGCCGCATCGTCTCCGAAAAACCACAGACCGTGCCGGAGACGATAGGGTCCTCCCTATCGGCAGTAAGTAGTTTGCGCAGAAGACTGCCGATGGGCAGAGCCGCATCGTCTCCGAAGAGGGGGCAGGTATGTCAAATCGTTGTAAGCCTGTTATCATTCAAGAATGTCGCCATCGTCGTCGTACCGATACGGGGATTTTGGATGAACCTTTTGATTGCACGATCAAATTTGCTGGTCGGGCTCGGGATACTCGGGACAGTGCTCGTCGTGGGCCTGGCGGTGGTCTTTGGTATGCATGGCGACGACGGTGAGAAGTCGTCAGGGGGAGAGGAAAGCGCAATCGAGTCCATCTTTCGGGCGCATCTCGAGGCGAAGTTCGAGGAGTATCAGCGACATACATATCATTTTCTGAGCGAAGAGTCGGACCGTCCGGTTATCGCCGTGAAGCAGGACGGAATTTCCTTTGGTGGTGAGCCTGTGAAAGCACTTCCCGAATGGGCTTACGTGGTAGAAAAGCTCGACCTCGAGTCAACGGGAAAGTGGTATGAGTTCGTCAGGTCCGGGTCTCATCGGGAGGTGCCGATTGACGGATTGGTTGATGAACTGACGGTATATCTTCAGGCATATACGGAGGTTTCGGAGGTTCCCGAAACGGTAATGTTGAAGACCGATGGCTTTGCAGAAACGTATTGGTTCGAGCGGACACTGGCGACACTGGCGGAAGTGGGAGTGCGGTATGTCTTGCTCGATTTTCCAGAGTGGTTTGACAAGGCACTAAGGGAAAGCGCCGGAAGAGAGTCGGGGAAGTTCTTTCTTACGCTCTGGGCTGACGGACATGGGGTGGGAGGTGCGGAGCCAATTGAGTTCGCCGTACCAGGTCGGGCTGTTGCAGCAGAGGAGGCCTTTTCCACGGCGGAGTGGCTGGAGCATGCTGGATTAAGAGGCAAGATCGAAGACATCAGAACAGGGGAGATCGGCATGAGAGAATGTTCGACTCATGCTGCAGTTGTATTGGAATCGGTCTGGAAAAGTGAGTGGATTGAAGGGGTCTATCCGATGCTTGAGCAATGGAGAGAGGAACACCCTCTTGATTTGTTTGAGGAGGCTCACTACCGCTACTTTGCAGCTATGGATCTTCCTGTCTGGGTGTCGTTTGGGTTGGTTGCGAGATTTCATGTGTCCGTACGGGGACCGGTGTGGACGGTTGGCAAGTACGGCCCGCTCGTCGGGGAGTTTTTTCTCATGGAGGGTACAGGGGAGCAGGGAGAGCGACTCGAGGTAAATTTGATGCGAATGGTTTCGTTTGACGAGTACGTGGAGCATCATTTGTGGCGATAATGGGGGCGGCGCGGAGGATCGCTGAGACGCGAAGGCGCGAAGCGCTGTACGCGGAGCGCTGCCTCGCGGAAAGTGAGCGCTGGGACGCGGAGGCGCGATAGAGCCCGCGGAGCGGCGCTGATTACGCGGCGAACAGCGCGATCGTGGTTGCTGCGGGCGACCGCGGAGGTTTTCGGTCGTGCTCCCGGAAAATACGAGACAGGCGTAATTGTAATGCGCAAACCGACGAGCGTGACCGTGGGAGGCGGCGGATTCAGTATGGAGTTCGAGAAGACATGATAGAGGCTCGGTTTTTCGGGGATGAAGATCGCCGTGTCATCACCGATGGCGAAGAGGAGCGCCGCATCATTGTCGACACTTACCCCCAGTCGTCGACAGATGGCCTGTCGCGAAGCCCCTTCTGGGAGCAAATTGGCAAAAAATGGATGGGCCTCGGCGGCGGACCAGCTTTGCTGAGCCAGGGGAAGCCGCAGGCTGATGGGAAAGGCGCGATCGTAGGACAGCCATTGCGACGCGTATTCAAAGGAGAATCGATCGGTGTCGTCGGCGATGGCGCGGCCGACCAGTCGGTCGCGAAATTGGACCAGAAGTTCGCTCACTTATCATCTCCCGCGGAGTGAGCAAAATGAGAAAAAGGAGATTTGAATTTTCGATGCTCGAGGACGACGTCGAATCCGGCGGCTTTCGACACTTGGAGGACCAAACCCACCTCGGCGGTATCTTTACCGCGCTCCAACTCGGAGAGAAATCGTATGCCGACTCCGGCGATGTCGGCAAACTCGCGCTGCGTCAATCCCTGCTCCTTGCGGGCCTGGCGGATCAAGGCGCCGACGGTTTCCATATCGTCGATGATGATTCGACCTTCTTCCATGGGTGAACTCGATCGGAGATAGGTGGATTGCCGATCTCGAGGCTCGATTGCCCCGAACGGGTAAAATATACCTCTACGCGTCAAAAACGCAATCAAATTGTCCCGAACGGTAAAAATCTTGGTGAGTCGTGAACTCTGGGAAGGGATTTGTCCCGAGCGGGAATATTTCGATGCTTGCTGAGTGCCATCGGCGTTGGGATGAGTCGTTGGAGCCTTCGGCGCGGAGGATCGCTGAGACGCGAAGGCGCGAAGCGCTGTACGTGGAGCACTGCCTCGCGGAAAGTGAGCGCTGGGACGTGGAGGCGCGATAGAGCCCACGGAGCGGCGCTGATTACGCGGTGAACAACGCGATCGTGGTTGCTGCGGGCGTTCTTGGTCGTGCGAAGAGCTATATGGAGTGCGCCCCGGCAGGACGTGGTCTCACGAATATCGTTCTTGCGCTCATTGACGCGTTGGCGCATCGTTGCCGCTGCGATGAGTATTCTCCAAAACAACGTACTCGAGCCGATGGGGCCGACGGCGCTGGCGCCGTTTTTCGACGATCCCGAGGAGGGATTGGAGAAGATCTTCGGGTTTTCCTCCTTTCGGCCCGGTCAGCGAGAGGTGATCGATCAGATCGCCAGCGGACGGAACGCTCTGGTGGTGATGCCGACCGGGTCGGGCAAGAGCCTTTGCTACCAACTGGCGGGGGCGCTCACCCAGGGGGTGACGCTGGTGGTATCGCCGTTGATCGCCTTGATGAAGGACCAGGTCGATGGACTTCGGGCGACGGGGTTGCCGGCGACGGCGATTCACTCGTCGATGTCGCGCGATGAGCAGCGGCGGCGCATCGAGGGGATGTATCTGGGAGATTATAAGGTGGTGTATGTGGCGCCGGAGCGCTTTCAGAGCGCGGCATTTTGCCGAGCCCTGGAAGATGTGGAGATCGGGCTCTTCGCCGTCGACGAGGCGCATTGTATCAGTCAGTGGGGCCACGATTTTCGGCCCGCCTATCGAAGATTGGCCGCCGTGAGGGAGCGTTTCGGGGATCCCCAGACGGTGGCGCTGACGGCGACGGCCACGGAGCGGGTGCGCCGCGATATTGGCGAGCAATTGGGGATCGGTGAAGACGAGGAGATTCTGGGACCTCTGGAGCGCCGGAATCTATATTTCGACGTCTTCTTCGCCGGCGGAAAAGACGACAAGTTGCGAAGGATCAAGGCCCTGGTGGAGGACTACGCGGGAGAGTCGATCATCGTTTATGTGGCCACGCGAAAGCAGGTCGCCCAGGTGACGAGCAAGCTCGCCACAATGGGTGTCAACGCCGAGGGATACCACGGGGGGATGCCGGGCAAAGGACGTCGGCAGATTCAGGAGAGCTGGATGAGCGGACAGACCGATGTATTGGTTGCCACCAATGCCTTCGGCATGGGCGTGGACAAGCCGGACGTGCGGGCTGTGGTCCACTACAATATCCCGGGCAGCGTGGAGGCCTATTATCAGGAGGCCGGCCGGGCAGGGCGCGACGGAGAGCCGGCGCGGTGTCTTTTGTTGTTCAACCGCTCCGATCTTCGGGTTCATCACTGGTTTGCAGAAAACGCCTTTCCCCTGCGCATGCAGGTGATTCGAATCTGGCTCCACCTGTGCTCGCTGGGGCCGGGCCCCCACGAATATACCCCGAAGGAGCTCGCCAGGGCAGCGCGAGGCCCGGGCCAGAAGTTGCCGCCTCGAATGGCGGAGGCCTCGCTTCGCCACCTGGCCCGGGCCGGTCATATTCGCTACGGCGGAGGTTCTGTGGAGGTGCTCCACGAGGTGGGCCCGCTGGAGCTAAATATCGATTTTTCGGCCTTCGCAGATCTGAGCATTACGGCCAAGGAGCAGTTGGGGCAGATCGTGACCTATGCCAATACGCAGCGCTGCTATCAGGCCACGTTGCTCGACCATTTCGATAGTTCGCCGAGCTTCGGAGCGCGATGTGGAAATTGCGGGCGATGTAGAGAGCTTCGAGCGTAAGGAGAGGGGATCGAAAGTGACATCTTGGGGAGGCAAAAGAATAAGGAGATATGGGGATGGGGGAGATGAGGGGGATAAACACAACCCCGTCCCCATATCCCCAATATCTCCACAATCTCCCTTGTTTCTTCGGTTGACGGCGTGGCGCTTCGATATGGAGGAACGGCACTGGTGGAAGTGGTGGCCTCACGGCCCAGCGCCAATGCCTATCGGGTTGCCCTTGCAGATGGGGAGAGCGACGAGGAGATCATTGAGGCCCGGTATCTCGGTGGATGAGAATCGTCGTTCATAGCGCAGGATCGACGGGTTCGCTCTCCATGGCGAGGACGGCGAAGGCGCATTCGTGGACTCGGCGCAGGGGTTCGCCGGCGACGAAGCGCTTGAGGCCTTCGATGCCGAGCGCAAATTCGCGCATGGCGAGGGAGCGTTTTTTTCCGACGTTTCGCTCGCGAAGCCGCTCCAGGTAGGGCTCGTGGGTGTATTCGGGTCCATAGATGATGCGCAGGTATTCGCGGCCTCGACATTTGAGTGCGGGTTGGACGATGCCGCGGTCGCCGCGTTGCACGTAGTATTCGGGTTTGACCACCATTCCCTCGTCGCCGGCGGCGGTCATTTCGTCCCACCACTGAATGGCGTCCTGGACCTGGTCGTCGTCGTGGAGATCGACGACGCGGTAGTCGGTGCGCTGCATGGACGAAGCCTGGCCCGTTTGGAAGTAGCGGGAGATGGTCTCCATATGCCACAGGTGGCTCTGGTCGAAATAGGTGGAACCCTCGGTGGCCAGGAGGTGAAAGGGAGCCAGGTGGATGTCGTCGAGATCTTCGACGGGCCAGCAATAATTGCGATAGGCGCGCCGGTAGGCGGCGATCATCTCTTCACGGGTGGCGACGGAGGCTGCAAAATTGCCGACATCGACGCCGCGGGCGACGGTCTTATCTATCAATTCGCGGGTGCGGCCGACGGTGGACCGGGCGGCAGCGCCGACGGCGGCGTACTGGTCTTTCAAAAGCGGACGGGCCTTGAATGACCAGGGCATTAATTCGGCGTCGACGCAAACCCAGTCGGTGTCGAATTCCTCCCAGAAGTGCGATTGGGACAGGGCGGCGCGGGCGCGCTCCAGAAGTCCCTGTTCGCGCGGTTTTTCGCGAAAGAAGGGGCGGCCCGAGCGGGTGTAGACGACACCGATTCCCTCGTCGAGCAGTCCGAATCGGCGGAGGACGACGTCCTCGTCGCGGCAGACGATGGCGATGGCGCGCGAGCCCATATGCTTTTGTTGGCAGACCACGGTTTCGACGCCGCGCTTTCGATAGTAATCGAAGGCCTCCTCGGGAGCCTCGAGATAGCCAGGTCGCTTCGAGGTGAGCGTAGGCGACATGGTGGGCGGAAGGTGGATGATCCACTTGGGGTGGACGGCGAAGCGGCTCAGCGTTTCGAGGGCGGCGGCGCCCTGGTCGCGGCGGATCTTGAGGCGGCGGCGCAGCTCGGTCTCCACGTACAGGCGCCCCGTGAAGTCGTCGATATCCAGGAGGTGGTCGGCGGCGTGCTGGGCGGAGAGTTTCGGATCGCGTGGGTGGTCCTCGATGGGGCGGATGGGCTCGGTGTGGGTCTTGTGGGCGTTGATGGAAACGAGCTTTCTCTCCGGGTAGCGCAGGGCGGTGAGTTTTCCGCCGAAGACGCAGCCCGTATCGACGTTGATGGTGCGGTTGAGCCACTCGGCGGAGGGCACCGGGGAGTGGCCGTAGACGACGGTGGCCTCGCCGCGGTAGCCGGCGGCCCAGTCGAGGCGGATGGGGAGGCCGTATTCGTCGCGCTCTCCCGTGGTGTCACCGTAGAGCGCAAAACTTCGCTCCTTTCCGGAGATACGGCCGTGCATCTCCTCTTTGAGACCGGCGTGGGCGACGACGAGATTTCCGCCGTCGAGGACGAGGTGGCTCTGCAGGGATTCGAGAAATTCTCGGGTCGACTCCTCGTAGCTCTGGCGCCGCTCTTCGGGCAGAGCCCGCAATTCGGCCAGCGTCTGATCGAAGCCGTATTTGATCTTGGTGCGGCCCTTCTTGAAGTAGCGAAGGAGCTTGTTTTCGTGGTTTCCGGGCACCATCAAGGCGTTGCCGTGTTCCACCATATTGCGTGCCAGATCGAGAGAATCGAGCACCCGGGGGCCGCGGTCGACGAGGTCGCCGACGAAGATCGCCCGACGCCCGTCGGGGTGATGCCACAATTTGCGGTATTGCATCGGACCGTCATCGGGGAGTTCGTCGGCCACATAGCCCAGCTTCTCCAGAAGTTCCTCCAGCTCGTCGCAGCAGCCATGGACGTCCCCGATGATGTCGAAAGGGCCGGTCTCCTCGCTCTTGTCGGTGGGCATGGGGTAGCGTTCAATGGTGGCCGAATCCACGTCACTCACCGACGAGAGAGTGTGGACGATACGAAACCCCTCCTTTTCGAGTCCGGCAAGGGACTGTCGCATCTGCCAGTGTTGGCGTCCGACGACGCGGTCTGGAATCTGGCGCTCGTCGCGGCTGCGGTTTCGCTGGCGGCAGACGCTTTTGGGAAGGTCGAAGACGATGGCGACGGCCATGGCGTGGTATTTCTTGGCCAGAGCCACCAGTGGGCGGCGGGCCCGGCGCTGGACGTTGGTGGCGTCGACGACGGTGAGGCGGCCGCGTTCGAGGCGCTTTGCCGCGATGTAGTGGAGGACGTCGAAGGCATCGCCGGTAGCAGCAAGATCGGTTTCATCGTCGGCGACCAGGGCGCGGCAGTGGTCGGAGGCCAAGACCTCGGTGGGGAGGAAGTGGCGGGCGGCGAAGGTCGTCTTTCCCGCTCCCGAGGGACCGACGAGGACGACGAGCGAAAGCTGTGGGATGTCGAGTTTCATCGCGTAAAGATCCCCATCTGTGTAGGGGTGCCGATGCCGTCGACGGATTCGCCGATGCCCCGGTGGGTTACGGTATATCCGTAGCGATGGGCCACGGATTGTGCCCATTCGCGAAATTCGCGGCGCGTCCACTCGAAGCGGTGGTCTTCGTGGCGCACGTCGCCGGCGGGCAGGGTCTCCCATTCGACGTTGTATTCGCGGTTTGGTGTGGTTACGACGATGACGCGTGGACGGGCGTGTTCGAAGACCACCTCTTCCATGGTGGCCAGCTTCGAGGGCTCCAGATGTTCGATGACCTCCACCAGGGCTGCGGCGTCGTAGCCCTCCAGGCGCCGATCGCGATATAATAGAGAGCCCGTGGCGAGTTTGAGGCGCTCATCCTCGATGTCGGGCCAGGTCTCGAGCCCGAGCCTTCGGGCGGCTCGTTTGACGGAGCGCAGGTTTACATCGACGCCGAAGATCTCCACGAATTGGGAGTGCTCTCGAAGCCTTCGTATCAATTGTCCGTCGCCACAGCCCAGATCGAGGACGCGTCGGGCGCCGCTGTCGAGGAGGGCTTCGACGACGGCGTCCATTCGCCGGACGTACAGTGGAGGTGTTCGTTCTTCCTCCTCCTCTCTTGGCGGCGGAGCGAGGGCAGGATATCCTTCGACGGCGCAGTCGAGGAGATCGCGCTGGTAGATGAGGTAGCGCTTTGCAATCCAATGACGGCGGGGATGGTCGAAGAGCCATCCCTCGCCATGGCGGGCCAGTTTGTCGATCTCTTCTTCGTCGACCCAGTAGTGTTTGTCGCCGTCGAGGACCGGACACAGAATGTAGAGTTGCGAGAGCGCCTCGTGGAGAAGGACCGTTCCGGAAAGGGTCACCTCGAAATAGCGGCTGTCGCCCCAGTGAGGAAACTCGGGATCCAGGGCGATGGGGTGGGTCTCCACCTCGTAGCCAAGGGGTTCGAAGAGATCGGCGATGAGCGATTCGTCGGGAGCCGGGAGTGCGGACAGCTCGATCTGAAGAGGAATCGCCGTCTTGACGAGCTGTGGCCGGGCGGAGCAATTTCCGGCCACGGCGGTGCCGTAGACCTCGCGGATGGCGACGCTCAGAAGCGACGAGGCCACATAGGGACGATCGTTTACGTATTGATCGACCGTCCATTTGTCGCGGCGGGTGTGGGCGTGGCCGCGGACGAGGCGCACCGGGTCGACGTCGACGACCAGGGCTGCCGTGCAGCGCTCCTTGCTCGCCAGGGGATAGAAGACGTGGGCTGTGCCGGCGGAGAAGTCAAAGCTCTGGGCGCGATCGGGGTGTTTGTGGAGCAAATATCCCAGATCCGTGGCGGGCTCGATGGTGGTGGAAATCGTCAGCAGCATGGGCGGTCATCCCCGTGAAATCGATGATGAGCGATGGCCGACAATTGTGACGATCGGGCCGGCAACGGTCAATACCACGGGTAGATCTGATGATGGCTGCCAGAAAAAAAGCGCCGCACTCGAAAGTGCGGCGCTCTTTGAGCGTCCCCTACGGGATTCGAACCCGTGTCGCCAGGATGAAAACCTGGTGTCCTGGACCTGGCTAGACGAAGGGGACAGACGGCCAATATCAAAGATATCGGCCTATGTGGTGCTCGCCAATGGCGAGCGAACGAGCGTTTGGTGACGCCCGAAGCGTCCCCTACGGGATTCGAACCCGTGTCGCCAGGATGAAAACCTGGTGTCCTGGACCTGGCTAGACGAAGGGGACGTGAGCCGTGGTGGATTCGAACCACCGACCCGCAGATTAAA
>SLPW01000558.1 GCA_007131755.1 Myxococcales bacterium
CAGCAGCGGGAGGGGGAGAGGGCGCCGAAGAGCTGAAAGAGGAGCTGAGCAATGTAAAGGCCGAACGCGATGCCCTTCTGGAGGCGGTCAACGAGTTGGAGGACGAGTTGCAAGCGGCTCGCGAATTACCAGAAGGGGCGGAGGTCAACGGGGAACAGTCCGACAGGATCGACGAATTAGTGGAGGAGAAGCAGTCCCTCGAAGAGACACTGGCGGAGCTGATTTTGGAACGGGATCGCCTGGAGGACGAACTGCGACAGGCCAAAGAGGCGTAATTGATCAACAGCTAGTGGCACTCGACAGAAGTCTTAAACCACTCTTCGGCGGTTCTGAACGACGATCTCTTTGCCGTCCAAGCTCGACGATACACTTATATCGCCTCGCTTTGACGGCTTCGACCTCGTCGCTCAGTCCTCGCCGAATACGGCTCAGGACTTGCGCCGAGCACCACTAGGGAGTTTCCAGCGAGTGATGAGGGGGAGATGATCGGATGCCAAAGGGGCCTGTGGGACGTCAGTGCTATGCAGGTGTAGGCTTTTGCCCGTGGCGAGGATGTAGTCGATTCGTCGGCAGGGGGCGTGGGCCGGAAAGGTCGGTCGCTCAAGGGCGGCGTCGGCGTCGGTCCAGTCGCAGATCAAAGAGGATAGCCAGGATTCATCGGGTGGGGTGTTGAGGTCGCCGAGAAGGAAGCGTATCGGGGCGTCATCGTTGTGCTCACGGAGCCATCGTCGGAGGAATTGTCCCTGTTCGGGACGGTCTGCATCTCGGTGAGATAGGTGGGTGGAGACGAATTCCATCTGCGTGTCAGGGGTGACAATCCGGCAGGACAGAAGAGCTCGAGGTTCGTCGATTCGCTGCGGCAGTTCGATGATTCGGCATGTTTCGATGGGCCAGCGGCTAAAGAGGGCGTGGCCATATCGGGAAGTTTCGCCAGGACCGACAGATTCCTCGATGGTGGGTGCATAGGCCCGATATGGCAGGTCGAGGAGCCGGGATAGGCGGGCGACGCAGTTGCCTTCGGGTCCCATTCGCCAGTGATCACCGATCTCCTGGACGGCGACGATATCGGGTATACAGGCCGATAGAAGGACGTCGGCCACGGACTGCAGGCCCTGTTGAATGCCGAGCCGAATATTGTAGGTAGCTACGTCGAGACAAGAAGAGGTCATAATAGGGGCGTCAGAAAAAGGGGTGATTGTGTCACCAGCGGTTGAGGCATAAACTGCGGCCGGTGCGATGGAATCGCCGCCGACGTTCACCGGTTGCAGTTCGAAGAAAGCTCACCACCACAGGGAGACAGTAGTATGGAAGAAAGTGGCAAATTGGCAATGGCGGGCGGTGCGTTTCGCAGAGTGCCGAAGACGGGTGTCATCTTCGTGATGAGCGAGGCTCAGCGACAGGGCTTTCAGCGGGGCCGGTCGGATTGGACGAATCTGGGCCAGGGTCAGCCGGAGACGGGAGCGCTGGCGAAGGCCCCGCCGCGAGTGGAGACCATCGAGGTCTGCGACGACGACCACGAATATGCTCCCGTGACGGGGTTGTGGGATCTGCGAGCGGCGGTGGCCGATCATTATAACCGTCGATATCGCCGGGGCATGCCGAGTCAGTACAGCGCGGAGAACGTCGCCATCAGCGGTGGGGGCCGAATCGCCCTGTCGCGACTCGCCGCCTCACTGGGGAGTATCAACCTGGGCCATTTTCTGCCCGACTATACGGCATACGAAGAGCTATTGGACCTATTTCGCTTCTTCAACCCGATCCCGATTCTCCTGGATCCCAATCGGCACTATACGTTTACGGCTCCGGAGTTGGAGAGCGAGATCAAAGGTCGTGGACTGTCGGCAATCTTATTGTCGAATCCCTGTAACCCGACGGGGAAGTTGGTCAGCAGTGGAGAGCTGGCACAGTGGCTGGATCGAGCGCGAAGGTTGGATTGTGCGATGATCTTCGACGAGTTCTACAGCCATTATATATGGGAAGGAGGCCAGGAGGCGGCGACGGCGGCGAGGTTTGTGGAGGATGTGGATCGCGACCCGGTGGTGGTGGTCAATGGTCTGACGAAGAGTTGGCGCTATCCGGGATGGCGAGTGTCCTGGACGTTGGGCCCAAAGGAGGTCATCGACCGGCTGGCCAGCGCAGGGAGCTTTCTCGACGGGGGAGCCTCGCGCCCATTGCAAAGAGCAGCGGTGCCACTATTGGAGGACGAAACAACGGACGCCGAAATCGAGGCGATTGGGCGTCGATTTGATGCAAAGCGTGCGATGATGTTGACTCGGCTTCGCGCGATGGGGATTGCCGTGGATTTCGAGCCACAGGGCACGTTTTATATCTGGGGGGATCTGTCGAAATTGCCGCCTTCTCTGTCAGAGGGGATGTCCTTTTTCAGGGCCGCACTGTCTCGAAAGGTGATCTGCGTGCCGGGAGAGTTTTTCGACGTCAATCCCGGCCAACGTCGTGCGGCACGGTACAGCCGATTCAAGGAATACGTGAGGTTCAGCTTTGGTCCCTCTCGTCGGGAGTTGGAGACGGGGCTGGACCGATTGGAGGCGATGATTCAGGAGGCGACGCCTGCAGCGGAGCCCGTGGCCTGAGAGCGGTGGTCGGTCCGATTATCGGAGTCGAGATCTCCCTTTTCGAGAGGAAGGTAGATGGTAAAGGTGGTGCCCCTGCCGGTGGTGGAGTCGACGGTGAGCAGGCCGCGATGTTGTTCGATGATCTGTTGAGTCATGGGGAGACCGAGACCGGTCCCGCTGCTCTTTGTGGTGAAGAAGGGTTCGAAGAGTCGCCGGCGGGTCTCTTCATCCATGCCGACGCCGTAGTCGCGAATGGTGCTGACGGCGCGATCTCCGTCAATAAAGACCTCGAGTTGCACCGGATCTCCGGCAGCGCTGGCCTCTACGGCATTTTTTATGATGTTGAGCAGGGCCTGACGTAACTGGTGGGCGTCGCCGAGGATTGGAATGGGAGAGTCCTTGATCGACAATTCGATGTCGACCTGTTCCTGGTTCCACTCCCAGATGTGAAAGTCGACGAGACTCTGGATGATGTCATCCAGGTGTTCGGCTTCCAGATCGGGAGAGGGAAGGCGGGCGTAGACGAGATACTCCTCGGTGATGTCGCGCAGGTGATCGACCTCTTCGATGATAGTCTGCAATTGTGGCATGACGTCGGGGTCGTCGGGATCGATGCCCCGGTCGTGCAGCGAGTCCATCAGCATCTCGGCGTTGAGGTTGATGCTGGAGAGGGGATTGCGAAGTTCATGGGTGATGAGACTCGTCATGCGGCCGATGGTGGCCAGGCGCTCCGACTTCAAAAGGGTGGCGTGTTGACTGCGCAGGCGTGCATCGCGCTCGGCAAGGCGCTGGGCCATGGCGTTGAATTCACGGGTAAGCAAGGTGATCTCGTCTTCACCGCGGCTGTCATCGGTGGAGATGGGGCTGTAGTCGCCCTCCCCGATGCGTTTGGCGGCTTCGGTGAGATCCGTCAGCGGTCGCAGGGTGCGCACCACGGCGTACATCAGAGCCAGGGCAATGAGCAGGGCGACGATGCTTAGAAAGCCCAGGCCGTAAATGCTGGTGCGCTCCGTTTCGTCCGCTCGGGCCAGGGCTCGGTCCGTGGCCTGCTGCAGGTCGTAGCGGACCTCGGCGAGGCGGCTGTCCAATTCGCGACTCTCCTCGCGAAGCTCAGCCTGCAGGGTGGCGAGCTTCTCTTCGTCGAGACCGTCGTCGGTGTCGTTTTCGAGAACGAGAGTCGAAAAGTGAACGACCTGTTCGGAGAATTCTTCGCCCCGAGTCTGGAGGGTGGCGAGGCGATGATGGATTTCGCGAAAGGGCTCGATTTCGGAGGAGGGAATGGTATCAAGGTCTGTGAGGTCGGCGATGGCTGCCGCCTCTTCGAGTCGGAATCCCAGGTCATCGGGTACGGTGTTGAGCAGGGGGTCGAGCTGGAGAGTGCGGCGCAAGACGGAGACGTCGCTCTCGTTGAGGACGATGTGGAAGTTCTTGAGATCGTTTTCGATATCACTGATCTGCAGGGTGAGGGGGACGATGCGGTGATTCAGCGCCCGCAATTGTCCATGCAAAATCTGAGTGCGGTAGACGCCGAACATCAACACCAGCGAAAAGATGAGGGTGACGGCGGCGAAGGCGATAAAGACCTTGGTGGCTATGCCGAGTCGCATCGGTTGCTGTGGTCCTGAAGTGGTGATGCAACGCTGGAGAGCGTCGTCTCGAAAAGTGGATCGGCCAGCGGGAAGAGTGCCTCGGTATACCCCGAATGCGAAGGGGGTTCATGGTAGACGCCGGCGGTTCGGTCTGTCGAGCGAACTTCGACAATTGGACAGGTGGCCACAGCCAGGGCCTATTCCCAACAGCAAGGCAGAGACGACGATGGGCCCAAGCGGTTGACGGCGATTTTTGGCGCGTGATACTAACGCAGCATCACGGATGCCGTCGTCTTTCGCAATTTCCATTGGCCCCGGTGAGTTTATGGTCGCCTCGAAGTCCAGGGCGATAAGGTGTTGCGGAACCCGTAAAGTGGGAGGAGAAAGAAGGGACTCGTGATGGAAGAGGCGATTGATTCGTGTATACTCGGCTGCCCACAGAAAGGGTCGGCGACGTCGGGGGAGAGGTCGCGCGAGCGAGAGAAGACGAGTAAGGACAAGGGAGAAGAGATGAAGGTGGTACGAGTGGCAAAGGACAAGCGGCGGCGCAAATATGTGGTGTCGGCCTGTCTGGCGGCTTTGTTGTGCGTGGCCGGTCCGGCATGGGCCGAGCAATCGCCCGAAGAGCTCGACTCCGACGAAGGGACCGAAGCCGGCGAGACGGAAGAGGTCGACGAGGGAGTTGAAGCGGCTGAAGAAGACGAAGGGGCGGAGGAGGAATCGCCGGAGGCGGTGGAGCGACCGGATGTGCGGTTCTTCGTATTGCCGGCCGACGGGTTGGAGGGGGAGCTGTCGGAGCTGGTTCTGGGACGGATCAACGAGTCGATCCGTGAGCGAATCGATTCGTTGGGTGGAGTGGAGTTGTTGCCCACCTTCGAGGCCATGCAGGGAGCGGCCACCAGAGAGGGTTCGCAGCAGGCGATTGCCGACGCCGAGCGGGCCTATACCTCCGGAATCGGGCTCGTGCGATCCGGTCGCCACGGTGAAGCTTCTTCCGTGTTGCAGCGAGCGGTGGACGTATTGGAGGAGAACGTCGCCAATTTGACGAATTTCGGAGTGCTCAGTGATGCGATGGCCAACCTTGCGGTGGCTCATTACGAGGTGGGATACGATCTGGACGCGCGAGACTATATCCGCCGCTACGCACACCTGGAGCCCGAGCAGGAGTTGGACAGCGACCTCTTTCCTCAGGGGTTGATCGAGTTGTACGAAGAGGAAGTGCGGCGCGTCGAGGAAGCCGGTACAGGGGTGGTCAACATCGACGCCGATCGGCCGGGGGCACAGATCTTCATAAACGGTGAATTCGTGGGGACCACACCCCTGCAGGGGCAGGAGGTGGGGTTTGGAGAACATTATCTGGTCGTCCGTGATGGGGAGTGGGAGTATTCGGGGGGCATCCAGGTGCGTGGGCGCGACCAGGAACAAGACGAATTCGTGGAGATGCGCGATACGGAAGACGAAGACGACATGGAGTCGGGGCTTCCCGCTTTCTATGTGGATCTACGAGAGACGCTGCGCTCCGGTCGATTCGATCAACAGATGGAGCCCTATTTCGAGGAGTTGGCTTCCCAGACCGGGGCGGAGTATATCGGATGGACCATCGGTCATATGGAGAGGGGGAGTTACGCTGTGATTCCCTTTGTCTATCGCGCCGAAGACGGAGCGATCGCCCAGGGCGAAGAAGTATTATTCGATAGAGATCTGACAAATGTGCGCTCCCGCTCCGGCCAGGTGTCGGACATCATGGCCACCTGGGTGGTGCACTTGCCGGAAGATCAGCTCGTAGAAGAGGTCGACCTCATCGAAGAAGAGGAGGTCGAAGAAGAAGTGGTGCCAGTGGCCGAGGTCGACGAGCCGGCGGAAGAAGAAGAGGAAGTAGCGGTTGCCGATGACACGCAACCCGCCGAGGAGTTGCCTGTGCCGGGTGCGACGCCGGGCCAAAGTGGTCTCAGCGATGCCTGGCACGACGAGCCCTTCGAAGACGACAGCAGTAACCGAATGATGTACATGGGGCTGGGTGGAGCGGCGTTGGGCGTCGTGGCGGGAACGATGTTCCTGTTGCTGCGAGGCTCGGAACCGCCGACAGGCTTCAGCGCGGAGGTGGAATGGTGAGAGGTGTGAGCAAGAAGTGGTGGATGGTCGTCGCAGCGGGGCTTCTGGTAGTTGCCGGAGGATGTGGTGA
>SLPW01000360.1 GCA_007131755.1 Myxococcales bacterium
CGCAGCATCGTGCGCGTCGCCGTCTCATGGAGCTCTTCGAGCATCCCCAGATGCTGCTCCGCCCGATGCGCCAGCCGGGTCATGGGGAGTTCCTCCAGTTGCGGGTACAGATGCCGGGCGTCCTGGAGGGTCATCCACAGCCCCCGCCGCGCCTGGGTGGCGGCCATCAGACCCTCCAATTCCAGCAGGCGGCTCAGCGGGGAGTAGCTCCTCAAATCTCCGTTGAACTTCAACCTTCCCGCCTTCTCCATAAGCCACACTCCCGCCATCTTGAGCTGCGACGGCTCCACGTCCAACAACTCCAAGGCCCGCGTCAGCGCCTCCGCCTCCTCTTCCAGGTCGACCAGTATGGCCTCCAGACTTTCCCCCACCTTATTTCCCTCGTTTTCCCCCGCCACCCTGCGGCAGAAATCCAGCCCCCCGCGCGCCATTGCCAGGTGATCGCGCAGATAAATCGTGATGTATCGGTCCGTCATAATGCTCCTCCGGCGGTCAAATGCCTCCCTGTGGTTCGTAGCGTAAAGGTCGACACGATCCCACACCTACAAATCAGCACAGAGCAGACATCCTCTCAGGGAATCCCCTTTGACTCCAGTGCGTTACCCACCCAGAACGGACCCCCGTCGCTACCGGAGGGATCCATCAATCTCAATGGGAGACGCTCCTTACTCTTAGCGTCGCCAGACACCGGCCGTACTCGATGTCCCATCCCAACGACCCATCGAATCCCGCACGACGCTCACTGGCCTCGGTGTCGCTGGTCACGAAGATCGCCTCCCTCTTTTTTATGACCTTCGTCGTCGTCCTCGGCGCTACCGGTCTATTCTGGGGTTTTCTCCACCACACCTCCGACGATCTTCGCGTCGTCGAGGAGCTCTCTCAGCAGGCGAAGCTCTCGATTCGCATCGTCTCCCTGGCCGAGGACGTCAGCGACGACACACCGGTGAGCATGCGCCAATTGGTGACGGTGGCGAATAGCTTCGACAACCGACTTCCCGACGTCGTCGAACGCACCGACGAATTGACCCGTGTTCCCAGTGATATCGTCAACGACTATCCCCCGGTCTCTCAGGCCTGGGACCGACTCTACTATCATATCGAGATTCTGACCGATCCCGACGCCAGCACCGACGCTCGCGAATTCTCACGAGCATATATCCTGCGGCACGGCCCCCAGCTCACGGATACCTTCGAACGAGCCACCTCCGCTTATCGCGATCGCTCCGACCAACTGCGTGGTACCGTCGGATCGATCCTCCTCGGCGCCGTCTTCATCAACGTCGTGCTCCTGGTCACCGGCACCATCTGGACTCGCCGCCGCATCGTCACTCCTCTTCGAAGGCTGGAACAGGCTACAATGAATCTGCGGCGCGGCGATCTCGAATCGCGCGTCGGCCCCCGCACAACCGATGAGCTCGGCTCCCTCGAGGAAGCCTTCAACGAAATGGCCACCGAGATGGAGCAACTCGTCGACGCCCTCGACGAGGAGCGCCGCTTTGCCCAATCCCTCGTCTCCCATGCCCCGGCCGCCGTCGTCGTCCATCACCACGATCAGGTCCGTTTCGTCAACCCCGAGTTTTGCCGCATCTTCGACCTGGACTCCATCACGGACATCCCCCAGGGAAAACTCACCCATCTCTTTCGTCCACGCGACCGTGACCTCGCCGACCGAGTCATCAACGACCTCGAGATCCGCGATACCAACGAGGCCCCCACCCCGCGCGAACTCCACCTCACGGAAAGAGAGGACGGCGAAGAACGAAGCGTGGAGGTCATCTCCGTTCCCCTGGACTACGCAGGCGAGCGAGCCGTTCTATCCGTGATGAACGACATCTCCGAAAAGAAAAAACTGACGGCCCGCATGATGCAGATGGATCGGGTCATCGCCATCGGCACCCTCGTCGCCGGCGTGGGCCATGAGATCAACAACCCCTTGAGCTTCATCGCCGGAAACCTGGAATTCACGCTCACCGAATTGGAGGAACTTCGCCAGAGTCTAAACGATGGCGAGCCACTCTCTCCTTCACAGGTCCACTACGCCGTCGGCCATCTGCAAGACGCACTTCAATCGGCCTCCGAGGGCACCGAGCGCATCGCCGACATCGTCACCCAGCTTCGCACGTTCTCGCGACGAGACGAAGCTCCTCGCCAGCCCATCAACATCCGCGAGCCCCTGGAGTCGGCCATCAATATGGCCGTCGGCGAAATCCGCCATCGCGCTCACCTTATCCGCCACTTTGACGACGTCCCCGCCGTGCGGGCCAACCCCTCCCAACTCGCTCAGGTCTTCTTGAACCTCCTGATCAACGCCGCCCACTCCATCGACGAGGGCAAGGCCCAACAAAATACCATCACGGTCCGCCTCTTTACTGACGGTGGCGACGTCGCCGTCGAGATCGAGGATACCGGTAGCGGCATCGACAACGACGACGCAGACCGCATCTTCGATCCCTTCTATACCACCAAACCTCCCGGACAGGGCACCGGACTCGGCCTCTCCATCTGCCAGCAACTCGTCGAGGCACACCATGGAATCATCACCTTCGACACCACTCCCGGAGAGGGCACCACCTTCCGCGTCTCCCTGCCGATCACCGACGAGGCCGTCCCCCGTACCGAAGAAGCCACCTGGCGCCGCCTTCGCTCCGATGCCACCTACACCGTCGCCGTCATCGACGACGAACCGCTTGTAGGCGAGATCTTTGAACGAAATCTGTCTGGCGATCACGATGTCTTCACCTGGCGCGACCCCACCCAATTTCTCCTGGCACTCGACCAGGGCGCCGACTTCGACGTCATCTTCTGCGACCTCATGATGCCCAACCTCACGGGACGCGAGATCTACGATCTCATCGAGTGTAATCACCCCCATCTTCTCTCCCGGCTGATCTTCATCACCGGCGGCGCCTTCACCCCCCGGGCCCGCGCCTTCATCCGCACCGTCGATCCCCCGCTGTTGGAAAAACCCTTCGACTTCCACGACGTCCGCGAACTCATCCGAAAGATCGTGGACAACTAAATCCCCTCCCCACTGCACCCGCGACTGGCTATTGGTCACAACTCGCCAACCGCAGGCGAGCCTTGGCTGCCGAGGATTTCGGCCGCGTTGTAGGCGGCCGACATGAATAGCCACGTGGCCTTCGGCCCGTGATGGGCGACGAATTGCCGGCACACATCGATCCATTCGTCGTCAGTCCCCCGGAATCGTCGGCTCCACGGGCCAAAGGCCACGTGGCTGCCCAGGTCACGCTGGAAAGCGCGTGACATCCTCGGAAGGACAAGCCGTTCCTGCGGAATCATCCTAGATTTGTGCTCGCTAGACATCCGCTCGCAAGGAGGGCCCCCCATCAACCCACACTTGAACAAAACGCCATCGTACCCAATCTTGTCCTCGCCACCGCCCCCACAAACTCGGGCCCTTCGACGTTGGATGATATTGGATGGCTTCCACCTCTTCACAGAACTCTTCTTCCGAGCGCAACTGGTACCAACGAAGTCCCGAAGAGGTCGTCGACCACTGGCAGACCGACCCCGACGACGGCCTCACCGATGACGAGGCGCGTCGCCGCCTCGAAAAATATGGACCCAATGAGGTTGAGACGGGACGCACCACCCCCTGGTGGCGCATCCTCATCAAACAATTTCTCGACCCCCTCATCTACATCCTCGTCCTCGCCGCCCTGGTGGCCCTGTATTTTCAGGAATATGTGGACGCCGGCGTCATCGCCGCCATCCTCATCATCAACGCCGCCATCGGCTTCATCCAAGAGCTACGCGCCCGACAGGCGATCCTCTCCCTGGCCGAATTGACGACCCCCAAAGCCCATGTGGTGCGCGACGGACGATCCCGCGAGATCGACAGCCGCCAGGTCGTCCCCGGCGACCTCATCGTGCTCCAGTCAGGAGTGCGCGTCCCCGCCGACGCCCGTCTAGTCGAGACCCGTGAGCTCGCCGTCGACGAATCGGCCCTCACTGGGGAATCCACCTCCGTGGGTAAGCAGACTGGAACTATCGATGACGAACACCTGGTGGCCGGCGACCAGCTCAATATGGCCTTTTCCACCACCACCGTCGCCCGCGGGCGCGGACGCGGCGTCGTCGTCGCCACCGGCGCCGATACCGAGCTGGGACACATCGCAAGCTCCATGCGCGATGTCGTCGAAACCCGCGCCCCCATCCAGGAGAAGGTGCGCACCCTGAGCCACTGGATCGGCGCCGCCATCGCCGTCTTTACCGTCATCGTCGTCGTCGTCGGCTGGGCGCAGCAACGCGAGACCACCGAGATCGTGGGCATGTCCATCGCCATGGCCGTCGCCGCCATCCCCGAAGCCCTGCCCATCGTCCTCACCGTCACCCTCGCCGTCGGCGTGCGCCGCATGGCCGAGCGAAACGCCATTACCCGCTCTCTTCCCGCCGTGGAAACCCTGGGCAGTACCACCGTCATCGGCTCCGACAAGACCGGCACTCTCACCATGAATGAGATGACCGTAAAGTCCATCTGGGCCGGTGGTCGAGAATACGAGGTGGAGGGGACCGGCTATGGCACCGAGGGCGATATCTTGCGCGACGGCCAGGCCGTCCATCTCGACGACGAACCGGGCCTTCGAAACTTGCTCCTCGCAGGTCTTCTCGCCAACGAAGCCCCCGGCCTACCCGAAGAAGACGGCGACACCGAGGGCGATCCCACAGAGCTCGCCCTGCTGGTGGCCGCCGAAAAGGCGGGGCTCTCCGTCGACGAATGCCGCAGCAAATTCAAGAAAATCGACGATATCCCCTTTGAGTCCGAACGCCGCTATATGGCCTCTCTCCACGAAGACACCGACCGGGGAAAACGCCGCATCTATCTCAAGGGCTCGCCAGAGGCGGTCCTCAATCTCTGCGACCGCCAGATGACCCCCGACGGCATCGACGAGATCGAGCGCGACGAGGCACTAGATAAGGCCGAGGAACTCGCCGACCGCGGCTATCGCGTCCTGGCCATGGCCTATCACGACACTGACGTCGACGAGATTCACGGCGGAGAGTTGGAGTCCACCTTCGTCTTCGCCGGCTTTCAGGCCAAAGAAGACCCCCTGCGTCCCGAGGCCGTCGAATCCGTAAAGGCAGCCAAAAAGGCCGGAGTGCGTGTCATCATGCTCACCGGTGACCACGCCTCCACGGCCCGCGCCATCGGCAGCCAACTGGGCCTTGGCGACGGCGACGCCAATGTCTGCGAGGGCCGCACCCTGGAGACCATGGACGACGCCGAGGTCGACCGCACCTGCACCGAAGTCGACGTCTTCGCCCGCGTCGCCCCAGAGCACAAATTGCGCATCGTCCAGCGCCTCAAGGAGCAGGGGGAGATCGTGGCCGTCACCGGCGACGGCGTCAACGACGCCCCCGCCCTTCGCGCCGCCCACCTTGGTGTGGCCATGGGCAAAAAGGGCACCGACGTCGCCCGCGAGGCCTCCGATATGGTCCTCTCCGACGACAACTTCGCCTCCATCACCGCCGCCGTCGAAGAGGGGCGAGTGGTCTTCAACAATATCCGAAAGGTCACCTACTTCTTGCTCTCCACCGGCGTCGGTCTGGTCCTCGCCATCATGCTCGCCCTCTTCTTCGGATGGCCCCTTCCCTTCGTCGCCGTCCAGGTCTTGTGGATCAACCTCGTCACCAAGGGCCTCCAGGACGTCTCGTTGGCCTTTGAACCCGGCGAGCCGGGCCAACTCGACATGCCTCCCCGACCGCCGAAGGAGGGCGTATTTCACCGCCCCGTCCTCATCCGCATGATCACCATCGGCGCCTTCCTCGGCGCCGTCACCCTCGCCGTCTTCTGGTGGGCCTATCAATCCACGGGCGATCTGATCCTGGCCCAGACCATCGCCATGACCCAGATGGTGATCTTCCAATTCTTCCACGTCGGAAATTGCCGCTCCCTCCACCGCTCGGTCTTCACCATCTCCCCCTTCACCAACAAGGCTCTCTTCCTGGCCGTCGGCGCAGCCCTTATCGCCCACATCGCCATCCTCTACATCTCCCCGCTTCAGACCCTCTTCCAGACCGCCCCCCTGACCCTCGAGCACTGGGCCTATATCGTCGCCATCTCCCTATCCATCGTCGTCGTCGCCGAACTCGACAAATGGCTCCTGCGCCGCCGCGGCTACGGCCCCGGCCTCGCCAGACCCCAACGAGCTTCGCACACCCCATAACCCCCCCTTAAAACTCCCCAATACGCTCCACAAAATCGGGACGGTCAATAAAGGGATTTCGATTGTTCTGGAAGATCTCGATATTGTTATTTCGAGTCCGCTCATAGTCGTCGGGCGGGTCCTCGCAATGCCAGTCGCGAA
>SLPW01000025.1 GCA_007131755.1 Myxococcales bacterium
TCGAGGCCCGGCACGTCGATGACCTGAAATTGGAAGTCGTCGTCCAGCCGATTCGCCCCGGCGTGAACACGCACATTCGCCGGTCCCACCGGCGTATCCACCCCGATCCCGGCCCCTCCGCCCACCGTATTCAGATTGTCCAGCGGCCAGAAATCCAAAAGATAGATATCGTCGCCGCGATACATCCTGCTCCCGGCCCAGATATCGACGTCACCCAACTCCGTATGCCACCAGGCCTGCGCGTATAGATTGCGCACGGCGATGGTCTGATCGAATTGTCCGGTGGTGTGAAAGAGATCGTCCAAAAAACCCAGGGTGGCCACGATCTCCGTCGAAAAATCGGGCTCGTCGTCGGGCCGGAAAAACCGCTGCTGAAATTCCAACTCCCCATAGCTGCGCTCGTCGATGCGGCTTCCGAAGGAGACCACGTTGACGGGACGCGCCGTTTGACCCCGAAGATCGGTGGCCGTGCGCACCCTTCCGTAGGAACCGAAGCGAAACTCCGTTCCTACCGAGACTTCCTCTTCCTCCTCCTCCAACTCTTCTTCGTCCACCGGCTCCAGACGAACCTCCGTGGCCAGAGCCGGTGAAGCCATGAAAAGAAACGAAAATACCAGGGCGATGATGGGGGCCGGTTTCACTGCTGCGTCTCGGGAATGCGGGGCTGCTCAACGGGCGATGGACCTCGTCATATCATATTCTGTGTTGCTCGTTCCATACCCTCACCGTTCGTGACCGTTCGTGACCCCGGGCTCCTTGAAAAACAGTCGACCGGGGCTACGTAAGAAGCACTGTGCATTTTGTGGTTGCTGCATTCCGAGATCGATGTGGACCTTGCATGCCCCAAAACCGTCGATCGTCCTCCCCGTACACCTCCACATCTTCGTCCGCTTCTTACGTAGCCCCGGCCGACCGAGCGTAGCGAGGGAGTCCGGGGTCGTGACGTGGCGCACTAAAATCCTCTGGACGGTTCAGATCCAATCCCAACATAGATGGAAAACAAAGGAATGCTCGTCTACACTATCGCCGTCGCCCGATCCGCTCACCACCTACGGAGTCATCTTGTCACGTGGCAACACCGCAATCGGGGTATCCGCCCTGGCGCTGGCGCTGCTCTTCTTTGCCCCAATGGCCTTCGCCGAAGGCGGTGACGACGCTGCGCGCATCGACACCGTCGCCGCCGACGCGGGCTTCGGAGAATACGAACTCGCCGAAGAGGCGCGCCTTGATCCACCGCAGCCGGTGCGCGGCCTCGTCGATCTTCGCGCCGATCTCAACCCCCTGGCCGATCGCCTCATCGCCTGGCCGTCGGGCTATATCCCCCCTGCCGGCTCGATCTCCATCGCAAACCGTGCCCTCCTGGGCCAGCGGCTGGCCGTCTCCCCACGCGACGATCTCCAGCTCTTCGGCCAGGCATCCCTTCCCCTGGCCAGCCAGAGCTATGCCTCCGCCGGCGCCCAACTCCATGTCCTTCAGGGCGATCAGTGGTCCTGGACCATGGGACTTCAGGGCCGATACCGTCGCACCAACTTCCAGCCCGGCACCGCCGACAGCGGAGTGGGATTCCACATCGTCTTCGACGTCATTTTCGATGACAATACGAGCTGGAGCGCCGGAGTGGCCACCCACTTTCCGGTCCACCAGGTCGTAGAGGACGTGGACTTCCAGAATTGCGAAACCCGCACCCAATGGGCGGAGGGCCGCTGTGGAACCACCACCCAGACTACTCATCTGGTTCCACGCTCCGGCCACTGGGCAGCCCTATTCGCCGGAGTGAATCACTATCTGGACCGTCGCGTCGTCATCAACCTCGAGGCATTTACGGGCGTCTCCCAGGGCAATTTCTGGGCCCTGGATTCGGCGCTGGACTCCGAGCTCAGCTATACCGACGAGAGGCTCCTCGTCGAACGAACCTCCTTCGACGCTGGCCTCGGCCCCCTGGGGATTTTCACCTTTGGTACGGGACTGACCTTTCTGGTGGGACCGGCGGCCATCCAGCCTGGTGTGTATTTGACCAATTACGACGGCGATCCGCGCGCCCTTCCTCATCTGTCGATCGCGCTGGGGCTCTGATATGAACGCATTCGGCGAAGCTCTTCCCCACCTGAAGACCGAAGTCCCGGGGCCGAAATCCCGGGCCAAGATCGACGATCTGGCCCGCTCGGAGTGCCCTGCCGTCACGGCTCGCAGGGCGCGACGCGAAGAGGAAACCGGCGTTGCTCAGGATCCCATCGTCTGGAAGAGAGCCCGGGGGGCGAATGTGGAAGACGTGGACGGCAATATCTACGTCGACCTGACGTCGGCCTTCGCCGTGGCCGGGCTGGGCCACGGCCATCGCAGAATTCGCGAGGCGGCAAAGCAACAATGCGACGCCCTGATCCACGCCATGGGTGACGTCTATCCCTCGGACGTCAAGATCGAGCTCAGCCGCCGTCTGGCGCAGATCACGCCCCCGCCGCTGACGCACTCCATCCTGGGCCTCTCCGGCTCCAGCGCCGTAGAGGCGGCTCTGAAGACGGCCGCCGTCCACACCGGACGCCCGGGAGCGCTGGCCTTCTGGGGCGGCTATCACGGACTGGGCTACGGAGCGCTGGGGATCACCGCCTATCGCGAGGAATTTCGCCGTCCCTTCCTCACGCAGCTCAACCCCGCCGTAGAGCACGTTCCCTTCCCCGACACCTTCCGCCCCCCTTTCGGATTGCCCCACGAAGCCACTCCGGACCGAATCCGAGATGCCGTCCTGACCCATATCCGACAAAAACTCGAAGGCCCGGCCACGGCCTGCGAATCCATCGGCGCCATCGTCGTCGAGCCCATTCAGGGCCGCGGTGGCGAGGTGGCCCCTCCGGAGGGCTTCCTCGCCGGGTTGCGCCAGATCTGCGACGACCACGGCCTGGTGCTCATCTTCGACGAGATCTACACCGGGTTTGGGCGCACGGGCGCCATATTTGCCTGTGAACACGAAGGCGTGGTCCCCGACATCATGTGCGTGGGAAAGGCTATGGGCGGAGGATTTCCCCTGTCGGCGGCCATCGGCACCGAAGAGGTCATGGCCTCCTGGCAATTGTCCTCTGGCGAAGCCATCCACACCTCCACCTTTTTGGGAAATCCCCTGGGTTGCGCCATGGGGCTGGCCGTCATCGACACTCTCGTCGACGAAGAGTGGCCGACCAGAGTGGATCGAATCGGCCGCCGGATCCGAAAGCGCCTCGAGGTCTTCGCCCGACGCTATCCGGAGCGCATCGGGCGGGTGCGGGGCCGGGGATTGATGCTGGGCCTGGAGTTGGTGAAAGACCAAGAGAGCCGAACTCCGAACACCGAGCTCTCTCTGGCGCTGACCGACTACTGCCGCCGACGAGGCTATCTCGTGCTTCCCTCCGGACGCTGGGGACAGACCCTGGCTCTGTCTCCTCCCTTCGTGGTCACAGACGCACAGTGGGAGGGCTTCTTTGCCGTCCTGGACGAAGGACTGAAGACGCTGAACTGACTGCGCGTCTGCGTGGCAATCACCATCACGATCTCCTATGATTGTCCTTGCTGTCGATGCCGTCTGATCCACTTCGGTACCTCCCAGGATTTTGAAATGCCTCTTCGCCACCGGACGTCGCTCTGTTCCCTCCTCGTCGCCTTCTTGTTGGTATGGAGTCTCTCTCTGTCCGCATGCTCCAGCGAAGAAACGGAGTCCCAAGACACGGGCGAACAGACCGAAGAGGATACGGATCGCACCGACACCTCCGACACCTCCGACACCTCCGACACCTCCGACACCTCCGACACCTCCGATACACAGGACACGGGCGACGCCGGCTGCGAAGGCGATGAATGCGACGGCGACGTCGGCGAATGTATCGACGACGACGACTGCACCGACGGAGTCTGTGTCAACGGGATCTGCGAACCGGCGGGATTCTTCGTCTATACCGCCTCGGCGGACAATACGGTGCGCAAGCTCAACCCCGAGGGCGAGCAGGTGTGGAAGAGCGACGTCTTCGGCTTCGTCAGCGCTCGTGACGTGGCTGTCGACGCCGACGGATACGTCTATTCCGCCTCCTGGGATCATCAGGTGCGAAAACACGAACCTCAACAGGGAGAAGTTCTGTGGAGTTTCGACGAACACCAATCCCCGATACGCTCCCTCGCCGTCGATGGCCAAGGATACGTCTACTTCGTCACGGGCCAACACGACGTCCACAAAATCGACCCCCAGGGCACGGAGATTCTGTGGACCTTCGACGAACACTCCGACTCCGTACTCAGCGTCGCCGTCGACTCTCAGGGCTACGTCTACTCCGCCGGATCCGACGAGAGTGTGCGCAAGATCAATTCCGAGGGCCAACACGTCTGGTTCTTCAACGAACACAATAGCGTGATCAACGATATCACCGTCGACGCCCAGGGCTACGTCTATTCGATCTCCGATGACCGCACGATTCGAAAACTCTCTCCAGACACGGGGAGTCAGGTCTGGTCCGTCGACATCGACGGCCAGGAAGGATCGGTGGCAGTGGAATCCGATGGCTTTCTATACAGCGGCGCCGACGACCAGACGTTGCAGAAATTCGACTCCGACGGCCAGCTGCTGTGGACCGAGCCGTTGGACGCCTCCATCAGCGCCTTGACCGTCGATCCCGACGGCTACGTCTACGCCGGACTGACCGATGATAGCGTGCGCAAATTCGACTCCGACGGCACCGAACACTGGCGCTTCGAAGGACACCTGAACTACATTCACGGCATCGCCGTCGATCCCGGTGAGTTGAGCGCCTTTCCCGACGCCTGGCAATAGAATTGACCACGGCAGACCTTGACGCCATGCCCGTCGGCTGGACCGTGAAGATCGAATGGCTCGCCATGACGAAGACCATCCAGAAGACCATCCTGAGCAACACCTGACGCTGGTCACTCCCGAAGCGGTGGTTAGGGTTCTTTCTACCACCTCTTTTTCTACATCTCAGGGATGACTACCGCTTCAGGGAGGAAGCTCATGGCTTTGACACCGGAATCGTTTCGCCGCAGTCCTTATCTTCTCGGCTCATTAATGCTCGCCACGGCGCTGTTGACGATCTTCATCCTCATCGTCTTCGTGAGCTGACGCCCAACCGCCCCGTGCAGCCCGTCACCGGATATCGCGCTTTTTTCCCTTGCCGCCGTGACCTCGGTGTTATTACTTCTCACCGTCGTACCGACCCCCCCTGAGAAGTTCCATCCTCCGAGGAGTATCCCATGGCGCTCAATCGATTTCCCGACTCCCAGACGGTCACCATCCCCGAGATCCCAACCCAGGCCACGGTGAGCTTGCCCGCCGACAAGTCAGCGGTCATCGTCGTCGATATGCAAAACGACTTCGTGCGCCCCGACGGAGCCCTCTACGTCGAAGCCGCCGCCGGGACCGTCGACGTCATCGCCGACGTCGTCGAACGAGCCCGGATCAAGAACGTCCCCGTCGTCTACACCCGCGACACCCATGGCGAAGAGGACCGCGAATTCGAGATCTGGCCTCGCCACTGCGTGCGCGGCACCAGGGGCTGGCAGATCGTGGAGGAGCTCTCCCCACAAGAAGGCGATCTGATCGTCGACAAAAACCGCTACGACGGCTTCTACTCAACCCCCATGGAACACTACCTGTCGCGAGTATGGGACGTAGAACATGTGGTGATCATGGGCACCGTGGCCAATATCTGCGTCGGCCAGACGGCGGCCTCGGCGGGCCTTCGCTGGTTCCACGTCGTCACTCCCGCCGACGGAATCAGCGCCATGAACGACTTCGACCAGGCCTCGGCCCTTCGACAGATCTCGTTTTTGTACAACGGGACCATCGCCGTGAACGGGGCGGATATTGAATTTACGCCCGGCCGGGATTGAACGCCGGAGGATCGCTGGCCGGAAAGGACTCCCGCGAGGCCTCGTCGACTCGATCCCTCGACGCCGACGACACGTTGATCTTCGGCGGCTCCTCGAAGAGCTCGCCGATGGGCGTGGCGTCGAGTTTCTTGAAAAGATCCGCCAGGGTCCTCAGCGCATCTTCGTGGTCGCGCTGGGCCATGGCCAACGCTTCGCTCAGCGCGTCGTCGGCCTCCCTGTATTGAGCCTGGTTGTTCGCGGTTGCCCGCCGCCACAGCGCCTCTTCGATCACCTCCTCGCGACGCCGAAGCACCTCCTCGAGGCCCGTGATCAGATCCTTGATTTGGCGATGGCGACTCTTCCAGCGCCCGATGGCGCGAATCCAATCGCCCAGTTCTTCGCTTCGATGGGGGGTCGGCATATTGCGTACTCCTCGCAGGCCAGAAGGGGAACACTCAA
>SLPW01000610.1 GCA_007131755.1 Myxococcales bacterium
AACGCAACCACCAGTGAGGCGAAGCCGAACGCAACCACCAGTGAGGCGAAGCCGAACGCAACCACCAGTGAGGCGAAGCCGAACGCAACCACCAGTGAGGCGAAGCCGAACGCAACCACCAATGAACCCAGCGAACGATAGCGCACGTTGAATCCCCGCTCAAAGTCCGTTAGAACCAACGTAGAACGCCTCTTCGCTTTCCTCTTCGGTTCTGAGCGTCGACCATGGCCAAGGTCATCTATCGCGACAAGCGGGGCATTCGCCGCACCCATGTCCTGGAAAATACTACCACCATTGGTCGCCATCCGCGCCAGGATATCCAGATCCTCGATCGCGTCGTCTCCAAAGAGCACGCCGTCATCGAACGCGATATCGAGGGACAATTCTTTGTTCGCGATCTGGGCAGTCGAAACGGCACCTTCCTCGACGGCGACAAGATCAACTCCAGGACCCGTCTCATCAACGGCGCCACCATCGGCGTCGGATCGACGGACCTGACCTTTCGCGAAGATCCTGCCACCCGCGATTCCCAGAACAAGGTCACCATCCACGCCGACGGCCTCGACTCCCACGTCCAGGACCGCATCGCCCAGGATCTGAGCGCCCGTTTTCTCTCGGAAGACAAGATCGACGACGACAGCGTCTTGCGTCGCGATTATGAAAAACTTCGCATCGCCCACGAGCTGAGCCAGTCCATCGGGGTCGAGACCGATCTGGATGTACTTCTGGAGAAAATCCTGGAGAAGGCATTCGAACTCTTCCCCGCCGATCACGGGGTCATCCTGATGCGCCTCGAGCAAACGGATCGCCTCGTCCCCATGGTCGTACGCGGACGCGACGACTCCATGGGGGTCGGCGACGTACGGATCTCGCGTACCATTCTCAACGAAGTGGTAGAGGAGAAACAGGCCGTCCTGTCGTCGGACGCCATGAAGGACGACCGCTTCTCCGGCGCCCACTCCATCATCCTCGGCAATATTCGCTCCACCATGAGCGTTCCCCTGCTGATGGACGATGAAATTCTGGGTGTCATCCACCTCGACTCCACCGTGGAAAGCGGCGCCTTCACCCGCAAGGACCTCCAGATCTTGACCGGCTTTGCCCGCCAGGCCGCGGTCCTCATCAAGCACCATCGCCTCATCAAGCAGATGGAAGAGGAGATCGTGGTGCGCGAAAAACTCCACCGCCTCCTTTCGCCCCAGCTCGTCGAAGAGGTCGTCAGCGGACGCCTACAGCTAAAGAAAGGCGGCGAACTTCGCCGAGCCACCGTCATGTTCGCCGACATCCGTAATTTCACCTCCTACAGCGAAAACCAGCCTCCCCAGAAGGTCGTCGAGGTCCTCAACGAATATTTCGAGCTCATGGTGGACGTCATCTTCAAACACGAAGGCACGCTCGACAAATTCATCGGCGACGAGATCATGGCCGTCTGGGGCGCTCCCATCAGCCATCCCGACGACACCGAACGCGCCGTGCGCTGCGCCATCGAGATGCAGGAAGCGCTCACCGTCCTCAACGCCAACCGTCAGGGCGTCGGCGAACAGACTCTGCGCATCGGTGTCGGATTGAATACCGGCGAGGTCGTGGCCGGTTATATGGGCTCCACGAAGAGCATGAATTATACCGTCATGGGCGATGTGGTGAATACGGCTGCCCGAATCTGTTCCGCCGCCGGACCGGACCACATCGTCATCGGACACGACACCTACCTGGACGTCATGGACATCATCACCGCCGAGAAACTTCCCCCCACGGAATTGAAGGGAAAGTCGAACCTCGTGGACATGTACAGAATCCGTGGCCTTCGAAATCGCCCCATCCACCCCACGATGCGCAACCCCAGCGCCTCCTGATCTCAACCAGATCCAATACTTGGCGTTCCCCACACCGTGCCTTATACTCGCCAGGCATTCATCCTCACTCCAGGTCCCCTGACTGCTTATGGCCGAACAACGTTACAAGGTGATCGAGCGCATCGACGCGGGTGGAATGGCCGAAGTCTTCAAGGCCAACTCCACCAGTATGCAGGGGTTTGAAAAGCTCGTCGCCATCAAACGCATCCTCCCCAACCTGACCCAGAACGAGCGCTTCGTGCGCATGTTCTTGGACGAGGCCAAGGTCAGCCTCCACCTCAACCACACCAACTGCGTCCACGTCTTCGACCTCGGAATCGCCGACGGTACCTACTTCATCGTCATGGAGTTTATCGACGGCACCAACCTCAAGAAGCTCATCGAATTTCTCCACAAACACAATCAGCGCATGGCCGTGGAGCAGGCCGTCTTTATCGCCATCGAGGTCTGCAAAGGGCTCACCCACGCCCATGAAAAGAAGGACCAGGAGGGCCATCCCCTCGATATCGTCCACCGCGATATCAGCCCCCCCAACATCCTTTTGTCCAAAGCCGGCGAGGTCAAAATCACCGACTTCGGACTCGCCAAAGCCAAAAGCCAGGCCGAGTCCACGGACCCCGGCGTCGTCAAAGGAAAATTCGGCTACCTCTCTCCCGAAGCCGCTCATGGCGAGGAGATCGACGCCCGCACCGACATCTTCGCCGTGGGGATTCTCTTGTGGGAGATGCTCGCCGGGCGTCGCCTCTTTCTGGGTGAGTCGGACTACGAAACCCTCCAGCTCGTTCGAAAGGCCCAGGTGCCTCGAATCGACGAGGTGCGTTCCGACGTCCCTTCCGAACTCGTCAACGTCCTGATGCGCGCTCTGACCGGCGATCCGAATGACCGCTATCAGACCGCCAAGGACCTGGCCGACGGCCTGGGCCATTTCTTATTCGATTATGGCCGTGTGGTCACAAGCTACCATATCGCCGATCTGGTCGAACAATTTCGCCAGCAGCGCCCGAAGCGAAGAAAGACCGCCCACGACGAGGCCGTCGGCGCAGCCATCCAAAAACAACTCGATCGCCTCAAATCCCTCGAGGAGATCGAAGACCTGGATATGTACCTCGCCCAGCACTACGACTCGCTGCCCGATCAGGGCGAGGTGGCAGCCGACTCCGATGGCAACTTCGAGGATCCGCGCATGTGGGCCGATCTGGGCTTTGGAGAGCCCGGCGCGGAGGCGGCCCCTGTGGAAGCTCTGGAAGCCCCCGACGACAGCGGAGAATCCTGGTCGGAGGCCGGCCTCGACGACATCGCCCGCGAGACCTCGGCCATGCAGGCCATCGACGCCGAGACCATCCGTCGCCAGCAGGCCAAGCGCGCCGGTCCCCCCACCCTACCCGGAGGTGTTCCCGCTCCCGGAGGACAGGCCACGGCGACTCGTCAGCAGGCACCGGCACAGCAGGCACCGGCACAGCAAGCACCATCGCGACAGGCCCGCTCGGCACAGCCGACGCAGCCCGTCCAGGCCGGCTCCGACGCCCAGGCCCAGCCGGCGGACCAACAGCCAAAGGCCACCAAAAAGAAGTCCAAAGGCTCAAGCGGCCTCGGAGCTATCGGTGTGAGCCTCATCGTCGCGATCATCGTCGTCGCCCTCGGAATCGGTGCCGGCTTCGTGCTCGGCGTCGTTCCCCCCTGATCATCACTTCTTGCCTCTCCATGCAGTAGGGGAAATCACCTTCACCCTCTTGCAAAGGCCCCACATGGACAACGTACTCGTCATGATACTTGCCGGTGGAAAGGGCACTCGCCTTCGTCCACTGACCACGGAACGTGCCAAGCCCGCCGTTCCCTTCGGCGGCCGCTACCGCATCATCGACTTCGTACTCTCCAACTTCGTCAACAGCGGCCTCTACCAGATCAAAGTCCTGACCCAGTACAAGAGCGACTCCCTCAATATTCACCTCAGCCGCGGATGGCGCCTCGACGAATTTCTGGGCCACTACGTCGACACCGTCCCCGCCCAGCAACGCCGGGGACCCCACTGGTTTGCCGGAAGCGCCGACGCCGTCTACCAGAGCCTCAACCACATCGAGGACGCCGACCCCGAAGATATCTGCGTCTTCGGCGCCGACCACATCTATCATATGGACGTGCGCCAGATGGTCCGCTTTCACAGAGACGTCCGCGCAGACCTCACCGTCGCCGCCATCCCCGTGCCCATCGACGAGGGCTTCCAATTCGGTATCCTTCAGGTCGACGACGACTACCGAATCCTGGGCTTTGAGGAAAAGCCCGACGACCCCAAACCACTGCCCGACAACCCCGACTACTGCCTGGCCAGCATGGGCAATTATATCTTTCGCGCCAACAGCCTCGTCAGCCAGGTCCGTCGCGACGCCGACAACCCCGACAGCGACCACGACTTCGGAAAGAATATCGTCTCCCACATGGTCGACGACCCCGATACCAGAACCTACGTCTACGACTTCTCCAAAAACACCATCCCCGGCCAGGCCAATATCGACGAGACGAACTATTGGCGCGACGTGGGCACCATCAAGGCCTATTGGGAAGCTTCCATGGATCTGGTGAGCGTCAACCCCGAATTCGACCTCTACAACTCGCGCTGGCCCATTCGAAGCCACTACGAGCACTTCCCACCGGCCAAATTCGTCCACGACGACCCCGACGCCAACCGCGTCGGTTCCGCCGTCGACTCCATCGTCGCCGAGGGCTGCATCGTCTCCGGCGGAACCATTCGTAACTCCGTGCTCTTTCCCCGCTGCCGGATCAACTCCTTTTCCTCCATCGAGGACTCCATCCTCTTTCAGGGCGTCGAAGTCGGTCGCCGAGCCCGCATCCGCCGCACCATCATCGACAAAGACGTCGCCATCCCCCCCGACACCATCGTCGGCTACGACCGCGACGAGGACGAACGCCGATTCACCGTCTCCGAAGAGGGAATCGTTGTCATCCCCAAGGGCTACCAATTCGACTGAGCTTCGTCCTCACCCTACCGATCCACCGCGTCATATTGAATTCCGAAGGTCACACTCCATCGCGGCGATCGAAGCTTTCCGACTTCCGATTTCCGACTTCCGATTTGAAATTTTCCTTTGTTGTTGTCCTTGGTCCACACCGGCCCCGTGCCCTCTCCACACCTGAGACCCATGACCGCATCTCCCCTCCAAACTCTCTTCATCTGGCACTTCCACCAACCCTATTACGGACTGCCCGAGGCCGATGAATTTTCCCTTCCCTGGGTTCGCCTCCACGCCGTCAAAGCCTATTACGACATGGCACGGCTACTAGAGGGACACCCCGAAGTGCGCGCCACTTTCAATTTCTCGGGGAGCCTCCTTCGCCAGATCCTGGAGTATACGGAAGATGGAAAACGCGACCGCTGGTGGCGCCTCTCCAAAACCGAGCCCGCAGATCTGACGCTGGCCCAGCGCCGGGCCATGGTGCGCCACTTCTTCAGCATCAGTGAAGAGCGAGGTATCCGCCCTCTGCCGCGCTACCGAGAGCTCCACTACAAGCGCAATCAGGACGGAATCAGCGCCTGTGCCCAGCACTTCAACGACCAACAACTCCTCGACTTACAGACCCTCTTCAACCTCGCCTGGTGCGGCTTTTCTGCCCGCCAGGACTACTCGATCGTCGAGGCACTGCGCGCCAAAGGACGTGATTTCAACGCCGACGATCGAGACGCACTTCTCGACGTCCACGTCGAGATTCTCCACAAGGTCCTCCCCCTGTACCGAAAGCTCGCCGACCGAGGCCAGATCGAGATCTCCCTTACCCCCATGTACCACCCCATCGTGCCGCTGGTGATCGACACCGACACGGCGAAGCGATGCTCCCCCGACCGCCCCCGACCTCCGCGCTACCGGGCCCCCGACGACGCCCGATGGCATATCGAAGAGGCGCTGACCATCACCGAAGACGTCTTCGGACGCCGCCCGGACGGGATGTGGCCCTCCGAGGGCTCCGTCTCTCCCGAGGCCGTCCATCTCTTCGACGAAGCCGGCCTCTCCTGGATCGCCACCGACGAAGACGTCCTTCGTCACTCTCGTGGCCCACGATACGACCGTGACGCCGATCTTTGGCGCCCCTGGAGACTGAGCGCCAACGGCCCGCAGATCTTCTTTCGCGACCATGGCTTGAGCGACCGGCTGGGCTTCGTTTACTCCAACAATAGAGCCGACGAGGCCGCCGACGATCTCTTATCCTCTCTCACCGGGATCCACAGATCCATCGGCAACGCTGGGGGCGTAGCCGCCATCATCCTCGACGGCGAAAACCCCTGGGAACACTACCCGGACGATGGCCGCCCATTTTTGACCGCCCTCTACGAACGTCTCGCAGCCTCCGATGAAGTCCAGACCGCCCTCCCCTCACAGGTCACCACGAAAGCCGGCAAACTCGATTACCTCCACTCCGGCTCCTGGATCATGGCCAA
>SLPW01000481.1 GCA_007131755.1 Myxococcales bacterium
CCGAGGTCTTCTACGATCTAAGGCCCATCGATCCCGTGTTGGACAGCTCGCGCTCCGAGATCCGCGAGCCCGAAGGGGATCCCCAACCTCCGCGCGGAGGCGTCGATCCCCTGTGGGAAAAGGTGGGCGATCATATGGAGCCGATCCTGGTCGACGCCCAGCGCGTAACCCTTGCGGGGATGAGCGTCGTCGATTGGCAGGGCAATACGGTGGCCACCACAAGCTCCAGTCACCGAGACATGTCTCTATACGACCGAGAGGAGATCCAGCGGGCCCTCGATGGTGAGATCGTTCATCTATTGCGCGAGCGCGACAATATCCCCGAGGGAATCTCGTTGGAGTCCATCTCCCGCGAGACCTCGAATCGCGTATTCGTCGCCATGCCCATCACCTACGAGGGCCGGATCGTGGGCGTGGTCAGCGTCTGGCGCACCCCCATGAGTCTTCCCCAGGCGCTGTACAAGAGCCGTGGGATCTTTTTGACCCTACTGGCGCTGATCTTATTGGGAGGGCTGACGATTACGGGCCTGACCTCCTTTTATATCGGCCGGCCCATCTTGCGGCTCATCGATCAGACCGAGAAGGTCGCCCGCGACGAAAGCGACGGCACCGAACCCATCGGAAAGCCCGGCACCTACGAGGTACAGCGTCTCTCCGAGTCCATCGCCGAGATGGCCGTGTCTCTCGAGGAGCGCGCCGATTATATCCGCACCTTCGCCCGCAGCGTCTCCCACGAGTTTAAGACTCCCCTGACCTCCATTCGAGGCACGGTGGAGCTATTACAGGATCATTTCGACGAGATGAGCGAGGTGGAGCGCGAGGAGTTCTTGCAGATCCTGGACGCCGACGCCGAGCGACTTCAGCAACTCGTCCACAGGCTTTTGGAGCTCGCCAAGGCCGACGTCGCTCGCTCCGGCGACCACCGCTGTGACGCCCTGAGCGTCGTCAATGCCGTGGCCGAAGCCCACCGTCGTGACGACTTCGACATCGTCGTCGACACCGATCTGGAGTCCGCCCCGGTGCGCATTTCCCGGGAAGCCCTGTCGGCGGCCTTGACCAACCTCGTCGTCAACGCCGGAGAGCACGGCGACTCACAGGCGATGATCGAGGTTTATTACGAGGAAAGTGGTGACGACGGCCGGGAAGGGGTGGTGGTCATCGCCATCGAGGACGACGGCCCCGGCATCTCCGAGGCCAACGCGGAGCGCATCTTCGACGAATTCTTCACTACCGCCCGAGATCGCGGCGGCACGGGCCTCGGACTTTCGATCACCCGAGCTCTTCTGGAGGCCCATGATGGCTCGATCCGCTACGTGCCCACCGACGCCGGCGCCCGCTTTGAATTGGAGTTGATCGCTACTTCCAACGGAACAACGACGAATAGCAAATGAAAAAGGGAAAAAAAGAATCGGAAATCGGAAGTCGGAACCGGCGAGACCACGACAGTTGTTCAATTTCCGACTTCCGATTTCCGATTGAAACGTCCTCTTTTTACCTTTGCAGTTGTAGTTGTTCCCTACTCAATCCTCAATGAATTGAGGTCTCTTTAACCCCACCATCGGTGGCCGTCCCGCCGGCCACGATATCCGGGGGGAGAAGGGGCTGGCTCAGACGCTCCATGAATTCCTCGGCGTCGTCCAGCGCCAGGGCGAGGCCCAGGACCTCGTCCATATGCTCTACCCAGTGGACGTCGATCTGTTTTCGGATCTCCTTGGGGACGTCGGTCCAGTCCTTTTCGTTCTCCTTGGGCGCCACCACGGTATTGATGCCTCCGCGGTGGGCGGCGATGATCTTCTCCTTCAAGCCGCCCACGGGGAGGACCCGTCCGCGAAGGGTGATCTCGCCGGTCATGGCCACGTCGTGCTTGACGGGAATGCGGGTCAGTGAGCTGACGATGCTGCAGGCCATGGTGATGCCCGCCGAGGGGCCGTCTTTGGGGAGCGCTCCCTCCGGGAAGTGGATATGCAGGTCCACTTTCTGGTGGAAGTCCGGGGTCAGGCCAAGATTCATGGCCCGAGAGCGCACATAGCTCATGGCCGCCTGGGCCGACTCCTGCATGACGTCACCGAGCTTTCCGGTGATGATGAATTTGCCCTTTCCGGGCATCACCGTCACCTCGCTGACCAGCATCACCCCGCCATATTGCGTCCAGGCCACGCCGTTGGTCATGCCCACTTCGTTTCGCTCCTCGATGCGCCCCTGGGTGAATTTATGCTTGCCCAGATAATGGGGCACCGATTTGGCGCGAATGTGGAAGGATTGATCTTTTCCGTCGCTGACCACCTTGCGGGCGATCTTTCGGCATACCGTGCCGATCTCGCGCTCCAGATTTCGCACCCCGGCCTCGCGGGTATATTGGTTGATGATGCGCTTGATGGAGCTGTCCGTAAAATGGACGTCCACGTCATCGACGCCGTTATTCTTCAACTGCTTTGGCACCAGGTATTGACGGGCGATCTGGAGCTTTTCGTAGTCCGTATAGCCCGGGATGCGGATGATCTCCATGCGATCGCGCAGAGGAGCCGGGATCTGGTCCAGGTTGTTGGCGGTGCACAAGAACATCACGTGCGATAGATCGTAGTCCAGATCCAGGTAGTGGTCATTAAAGGTGGCGTTTTGCTCGGGGTCCAAGACCTCCAGAAGGGCGCTGGAGGGATCGCCGCGAAAGTCGGTGGACATCTTGTCCACCTCGTCCAGGAGCATCACCGGGTTGTTGCTGCCCGCTTTTCGGATCTGCTGGATGATCTTTCCGGGAAGGGCGCCGATATAAGTGCGTCGGTGGCCGCGGACCTCGGCCTCGTCGCGCACTCCACCGAGGCTGAGGCGGACGAATTTTCGATTCAGGGCTCGGGCCACGCTTCGTCCCAATGAGGTCTTTCCGACGCCGGGAGGGCCGGCCAGACACAGGATGGGGCCGCGGGGCTTGTCGATGAGGGCCTTTACGGCCAGATATTCCAGGATGCGCTCCTTGGGCTGCTCCAGGCCGTAGTGGTCGGCCTCCAGCACCTCCTCGGCGCGCTCGACGTCGAGGCGGTCCTTCGTCACCTCCTTCCAGGGAAGGGCCAGGACCCAGTCGATATAATTTCGCACCACCGTGGCTTCGGCGCTCATGGGGCTCATCATCTTGAGCTTTTTGAGCTCCCGGGTCAGCTTTTCGGTGGCCTCCTCGGACATCTCTTTTCTTTCGATCTGCTCGGCCAGCTCCTCAATTTCGTTTTTGAATTCGTTCTGGCCGCCCCCCTTGTCCTTCATCGAGCCCTGCATGTCCTTGAGGTAGTACTCGTTCTGGGTGCGCTCCATCTGCTTTTTGACGCGGGAGCGGATCTTGCGCTCCACCTTCAACAGCTCGATCTCCTCCTGCATCAGCTCGTAGAGCTTCTGAAGACGCTCTCCCACGTCGAGGGTCTCCAAAACGGTCTGCTTGTCCGCCAGCTTCAGGGCCAGTTGGGCGACGATGGTGTCGGCGAGCAAGGAGGGGTCTTTGATGCGCGCGATCTCGTCGACCATGTCGGAGGGGATGCGCTTGTTGAGCTTGACGTATTCTGCAAAGGAGCTGCGAAGGGTCTTGAGCAAGGAGCGCACCTCCTTGTCCACCTCCACCGGCTCGTCTTCCAGAACTTCATAGCGCACCTGAAAATACAGGTCGTTTTCCAGATACTCCGCCAACTCCACGCGCTGCTGGCCGACCACCCTGACCTTGACGGTGCCGTCGGGAAGTCGAAACAACTGATCGATGGTGGCCAGAGTGGCCACGTCGTAGATATCGTCGGCGGTGGGGTCGTTGGTCTTGGCCTTCTTCTGAGCGGCCAACAAGATCTGGCGGTCCAGCTTCATGGCCTGGTCCAGGGCGGCGATGCTCTTCTCACGGCCCACGAATAGGGGCACCTTCATCGCCGGAAATACCAGAATATCCCGCAGCGGAAGAAGGGGCAGAATCTTTGTGTCCGTGGCGTCTTGGTTGGTCATAGTGGGGGTTCTCGTAGGGGCAGGGGGTAGTCAGAAGGCACCGGAGGTGGATATCCGGGCAGAATTCACATCCCCGCGAGGGCGTTCATAAAAGAAGAACGCCACCGCACTCGGGGGCGAAGGCAGCCTCTCAGGCCGACTCCGCTGTAGAGACGTCGACTTCAATGGATGCACCTTCGGCACGATCGACCATGTCACGGGTGATGGAGACCTCTTTGACGTCGTCTTGATCGGGGAGCTCGTACATCAGATCCATCATCAATCGTTCCAGGATCGAACGCAGCCCCCGTGCTCCCGTATTATGCTCCAGGGCCGCTTTTGCCACGGCGCGAAGGGCGTCGTCGTCGAATTGCAGCTCTACGCCGTCGATGCGCAGTAATTTTTTATATTGTTTGACCAGCGCGTTCTTGGGCAACGTCAAGATCTTGACCAGTGCATCCTCATCGAGCTCTTCGAGGGTGGCGACCACGGGGACGCGGCCCACGAATTCGGGGATCAACCCGAATCGCATCAGGTCTTCGGGCTGAAGTTCGCCCAACAGCTCCGTCAACGAGCGGTCCTCCGCCTTTCCCACCTCGCCGCCAAACCCCATGCGCTTGTCGCCGATGCGGCGGGCGATGATGGACTCCAGTCCCGAAAATGCGCCCCCGCAGATGAACAGGATATTGGTGGTGTCGATGTGCAAAAAGTCCTGCTGGGGATGCTTTCGGCCTCCCTTGGGAGGCACGGAGGCCACGGTGCCCTCGATGATCTTCAACAACGCCTGCTGGACCCCTTCGCCGGACACATCGCGGGTGATGGAGGGGTTTTCTCCTTTGCGGGCCACCTTGTCGATCTCGTCGATATAGATGATGCCCCGGCTGGCCTTGTCGACGTCGCCGTCGGCGGCCTGCAGAAGATTGACGATGATATTTTCTACGTCTTCGCCCACATATCCGGCCTCCGTGAGGCTCGTGGCGTCGGCGATGGAGAAGGGAACGTCCAGGATTCGAGCCAGCGTCTGGGCCAGAAGGGTCTTTCCACTACCCGTGGGCCCGATGAGCATGATATTGGATTTTTGGAGCTCCACCTCGTCGCTGTCGATGTGGCTGTCGATGCGCTTGTAGTGGTTGTGCACGGCCACGGAGAGCACTCGTTTTGCCCTCTCCTGGCTGATGACGTATTCGTCGAGCACCCTCTTGATCTCCACCGGGGCCGGCACGTCCGACAGATTGTCCGCCCGGTGTTCGCGCTCCACTTCCTCGTCGATGATATCGCCGCACAGGCCGATACATTCGTCGCAGATATACACCGTGGGTCCGGCGATCAATTTCTGGACGTCTCTTTGACTCTTGCCACAAAACGAACAGCACAGGTTGGCGTGTCCCCCCCCGCTGTTGCCTTTCTTCGCCATGAGTAATCCTGGTGTCTTCTTTGCCTGTTGGCGTCTCCTCAAAACCCGAGCCCGACCCGCCGCAGCGCACCATGTGGTCAGGTCATCGGGAAAACGAAGGGGAGGGGAACCTTATTTCAGAGCTCTCCTTCCACCTCTTCGTTCAATGATAGCACATTTGCACCCGAGAAAAATGAACGGCGCCTCCAATTCGAAGCGACCTGGTGAGTCCGCCCGGGCACATAGCGGGGGCTCATCCCTTTTCGCGGGCCTGCACCACCTCGTCGACCACACCGTATTCTACGGCATTTTCGGCGGTGATGAAAAAATCGCGATCCGTATCTTTGCGAATGCGCTCGATGGGCTGGCCGGTGTGATCGGCCAAAATCTGGTTGAGCATTCGCCGAAGCTCCAAGATCTCCTGGGCCTGGATGTCGATATCCGTGGCCTGTCCGCTCAACCCACCCATCATGGGCTGGTGGAGCATGACCCGCGAGTTGGGAAGGCTGAATCGCTTGCCCTTTTCGCCGGCCGTCAACAACACGGCGCCCATCGACGCCGCCTGACCCAGACAGATCGTGCTCACCGGGGACTGGATATACTGCATGGTGTCGTAGATCCCCAGCCCGGCCGTGACGCTTCCACCGGGAGAGTTGATATATAGGGAGATATCTTTTTCCGGATCTTCGCTCTCCAAAAAGAGGAGTTGAGCGATGATGGAGTTGGCCACGGTGTCGTCGATGGGCGTGCCCAGAAAAATGATCCGATCTTTGAGCAGTCGGCTGAAGATATCCCAGCCCCGTTCGCCGCGGTGGGTCTCTTCGATGACTCTCGGGATATAGGCCATGATCTCACTCCTCTTCTTCGTCGTCAGCTTCCTCTTCTTCCTCTGAACTCTCTTCGGCGTCATCCTCTTCCTCGGAAGCCTCGACCTCTTCTTC
>SLPW01000241.1 GCA_007131755.1 Myxococcales bacterium
CCCCCCTATTCCCTCCACTTCACCTCAAAAACCATCAAAAATCTGATACCCCCCCCAAAAAAGCTCACATCGAATTGACCGAATTCGGCTCGCCGGGATCGGCGATAATGAAGTTGCGAAACGCCTCGTTGACGTTATCGCCCCCTTGGGTGCGCGGAGAAATTCCCCAGCTCGATCGACGCGTCCCGTCCGGAATGGTTCCGTCCGAGTTGTGAATGCGCTGCATCGACCAGTTCGTATCGCCATCTCGCCCGCCCGCAAACGCCGGACCTCCGTTTCCGGCCACATCGATCATCTGGGCGTTGGAGTCGCGAATCTCGAGTTGCAGCGCCGCTTTCTTCAAATTCAGACTTCGAAAACGGGGATCGTTGGCCGTATTGAGCACGAAATTAGGATTTTCGAAGGCGTGGTCTCCGCGCTGGGGCTCTCCCTCCGACAGGGGTACTGTATTGTGATCCAGTACCAGAAAGTGCTCCCCGGGGCCGATCACCGTCCCCGGCGTAAAGCCCATGACCACATCATGGCCGTTCGACAGGGTCCACATCGACAGATTGATGGGCCGATCCGTCGTATTATACAGCTCCACGAATTGATCGTTCGTCAACGGTCGGCGCCCGTCGAGAGAACCGGTCATATCGCCGGGGTCGCGCTCGGCGTTCCAGCCATCGAAGTGGACCTCGTTGATCACCACGTCTCCCGGCTCCACCTCGTCGTCGCAGGTCAACCGCTCGTTGTCCTTCATCAGTCGGCACATGGCGGTGGGCAGATCCTTACCGGTGAGCCAGATATTGTCGAACTCCTCCATGAAAACGTCCGTGATCTCTTCGCCCCTCAAGATCAACAACACCTCGTCATTGGAGATCGTCGCCGCCGCCGACCAGTTGAAGCTCCCCGTCACCACCCTTGCGTCCTCCGTACCGGCGTCGAGGATCATCGTCTTCGTATGCATCCTTCCACCACCGGCCTGGTAGTCGCCGGGTGTGCGTGAGTTGGCGTTGCCGTCGAGCCTGGCCGGCACTCCGTTGGCCAGCAGCCGATAGCTCTGGTGGTATTGCCCGTTTCCGTGAAGCTGAGAGCGATCGAATACCCCCGTCACCCTCTTCGGCCGCTCCATCACCGGCAGCTCGTCATAGCCGTTCTCCTCGTTGTAGGCCTCGAACTCCCGGTGCCGATTGATGAACTCCGTGGCCACCTGGTCTTTGGTGAACGCAAAGATCTGAAAATGCACCGACGTATGAGCGGCTCGAAGCTCCTCCAGAATTCTGCCCATCGCGTCGTCCTGGGGAGCAAACCACACCTCCACCTCCACATCGCCCACCATGAACGTATTGGGCATCTCCAGCGGTTTCTTCGCCGCCGAGAACCGGCCCTCGAACATCTGTTCGAACTCCGCCGTAAAGAGCTCTGCGATGGGCTGGCTGTCCATCCACACCCAGTGGTTGTTGTTGAAGGTGAACTCCGAGCGAGAGATATTTCCCGTCCCCGTAAAGACGAACCGCCCATCGATGATGAAGAATTTATTGTGCATGATGTGGAATTGGTTGCCCGTCTGCACGGGCACCTTCTTATCCTCCATCGTGCGATATCCCGGCGAGCCTCGCGAGTACTCCCCACCGTCTCCTACCAGGCGCACCTCCACCCCTCGGTAATGGGCGTCCACCAGAGCGTCGATGATATTCTGCTTATTGAACCCGTAGACGGCGGCGTCCACAGACACCCGTGCGTTGTCGATTCGCTCCGAGATGAACTCGCTGGGCTTTCGATTCACCTCCGTACCATCTCGAAAGCCCGGGGAGTTGAAGAAGACCTGTAGCTTATGCACAGAGTCCGGGTTGTCGTCGGGCGCATCCAGATCGAAGCAACTCACCGACATCACTCCCATGACGACCAACGCCGCCATCGCCAACCACGCCGTCATCCGCTTCATCTTCACTTCCATCGCTCTCTTCATTGGTTCGCCTCCGCCCACATCTCTTCCCAAAGTTGAACGAAGGGTTCCACTTCCGGGTTATTCCACCCCGTGCCTGACTCCACCAGCTCCCACATCACCCCGTCCGCGAACGTATCGGAGGGATAGAATCGAACCTTGTCGTGATTGACATTGCGCGCCGGCGTCCCCTGCTCGGTGATCTCATGGAGCACCTCGAAGGGCTGTGCTCGCCACAACTCGTGGCTCAGAATCTGCACCATTCTCGGCTGCTGGTCGCCGTTGCGATCCTCTGCGGCGTTGATGAGGACCATCGTCGGAAGCCGTCCCATCTCTTCCGGCGCCTGCACCGCGCCTAGCCCTTCTACCTGACTCATCAGCGTCGGTGCCTGACCCTGCCCCACCAGGACCTTGACGTCGAAATCGCGCTCGACCTTGTATCGAAGAGCGGCGATCAAATCCGGATTCGTCAGATTCTCGGTCATCACGTATACGGACCCCCGGGCGCGGTAGGTCTCGTCGATGACGTTCTTCACCAACCTCTCCTGGGGATTGAAGCGCACCCTCAATTTTCCGCGATTCGTCAGCCGAAGCGGATGCTGGTGAGTAATGGATTTCAACGGTCCGTTGTAGACGCTCAATGTCGTGGAGAAGACTCCCCCGTGCATCTGGCGAAATTCTCGCTCGAAGCTATTGACCAGCTCCTCGCTCATCGCCCGAAACGCCGGCCACACCCGCTGCTCACTCGTCATGGGAGCCGAGATATTCCACAAATAGGTCTGGTCCAGCACAAAGAAGGTGTGGCTCATCGAATTATAATGAGACGGACGATCGATGACCCGATCCGAGTTCTCCGGAAGCCCGCCGTCGGCCTGGGTACAGTTGATATGGTCGTCGTGATTGGTAAAGTTGGCGTCACAAAACGACAGAATCGGTGACAGATTCGGCTCCGGAAGATAGGACAACTCCCCGTCGCCGAAGACGACGCTGATATCGTCGTGATCGACCAGGGCGTCGAATTGCCCCGAGTCCTCGTAGTGCTCATCGGCCACCACTCGAACCCTGACCCCTCTGTCGGCAGCCGCGATAAGGGCTTCTTCGATGTCCTCGTCTTCGAGCTGGTTTATGGCGGCGTCGATTCGCTCCTCGGCCCCTTGTAGATCCGCCAGAAGTCGCTGGCGGATCTCATCGATCTCCACCACTCCCTCCACGCCTCCCTGCAGCACTCCGTCGGCGTCACCGATAAAATAATCGACGTAATTCAGCCATCCGTCGTTCTCCTCCAGCGGCGCGATCCCTCCTCCTTCGTCGCTAAACGCCGCCGAAGCCCACAATCCGGCCACTAACACCGTGAGGATCGCCGTCCCCGTCACCAGTCGCGCCCGTCTGTCGCCCATCGCAAATTTCTCTCCACTCGCTTTGCTCATTCGAAGCCTCCTCCGGCGCTGCTCCCGGAATAATCGGCACTATTGGGCTCCCCCGGGCTCGCCAGGGTATTCTCCCTCCACCCCTCACGGATTCCCTGCCGCGCCTCATCGTTTCCGTCGACGTCGTCCGTATTGGAGTTCCAGCTTCGGTCCATACTTCCGATATTCTGAAACAACACCTGAGCGCGCTCCATCGACCGCACCGTCACCAGATCATAGCCCCCTGCGAAGGGCCGCTCCGTCGCCGAGCCCGCCGGCTCGATGAGCCTTCGATCGGCGTCGCGAAGCTCTACTCGCACCGCCCTCTTGCCCAGCTTGAGTCGCTCTTCGATCACGTCTGCCACATCGCCAAATGCCCCGTCCTCCTTGGCGGCGATGACGAAGAAATCGTTGGGCTGCAAGGGCTCGTCGATATCGGGGAGCCGAAAACTCTGCTTATAATCCCCGTCCAGATAGATCCGCCATCCCGACAGATTTACCGGGCGGTGATGAGTATTTTGGAGCTCGATGAAGACATCGTCCGGATCGTAGTTTCCGTCGTCGTCCACGCTGCCGGCCCAGTTGATCTCGTTGATCCGCAGGCTTCCCCGCTCCAGGCTCGTCGGCGGGTCGTCGAAATCCCAGCGATACAATACCTGCTCGTCCGACGTGCCGGGATCACTGGTCCCGAAATCCTGACAGGCGAGCATCGCCAACGACAGCACCACCAGACCGGCAAGCCCCGTCGCCATCTGCTTCGTCCTATCCATCGCTTCTACTCCTCGCATCACAACCTTCACCTACCACCCGGGTTCCAGGCATCGACCACTTCGCAGCGATCGATCAAAAACTCAGCGTCGCTCCCCCGGAGATGGCCCAGAAATTCTGCAGGTTATTCGCGCTACCTCTCGAGCTGCCCACATTTCGGCTCACCTCGGTCTCATAGAAATCGCCGGGCAGGAACAACCCTCCCATGGTGTAGATGGAGAGCTCTCCGTTGGCCTGGTAGGCGAGACTGGCGTTGAGCTCCGTGCCCAGACTTGATCCCAGTCGATCCTGGGCCTCGAGTTCATCACGAGAATATCCCGAGGGCAACCGGTCGCCGGCCACTTCCCGATTGGCGGCCGACAGATTCGTGCTGCCCGTATCCCAATATTGCCAGGCCCCCAGATCGACCCTCAGGCCCACGGGCAACCCGAAGCCCACACTGGCATGTACGAATTGGGTGCCGCTTTCGCGCTGGATATCGTGCTCACTTTGCCGAATCCCGTCCCGCGCCAGATAGGCGCTGGGACGCCACCCACCGTAGCGAGCCATATTCAGACCGCCCGTATAATTTCCTCGAAAGGACACGAAGCCATGGTTGAACTGCAACCCGTCCGACGCATATTGCGGCCCATCGGCCCGAAAATACTGCACGGCGCCGTCGAGGCGAATATCGGCCAACGTAAACTCACCCAACAGCCCTCCTCCGAAGGCCTGTCCGTTGATCTCCACGTCGTGGACCCCGATATTGACCTCTTTTCGGTCGATTCCTCCCGAAGTTGCGAACTCTCCGGTCACCCCAACCCTACCACCCAGGTCTTCGACAGGTAGGAAATAACCGACCCTCGTGCCGGCCATCCACACGTAGTCGTTGTCCGAGAAATTCCCCATCGTCCCCTCATGCGATCGGTCCGCTCCCGTACCTGCCCCTCCGATGGGCGCGAAGAACCCGAAGGCCCGAGCCTCCAGATTGTCCACCACATCCGTATTCTCGTAGACCCCGCCGAATCGAAACGTATTGGTGTCCCCCTGCATATTATACACCATATTTCGACCCGTATGCCATCGGGTGAAACTGACGTTGTCCGGCCGTCCCTGCGAGGCGTACAAATCGAGGGCCAAGATGCGCAGTGAACCCAGGTTATTTTCGAAATCGAAGTTCAACGTCAGCCCGTCGACCTGGTCGCGAAAAAAGAAGTCGCGGTGGGTCCCACCGATATCGAAGAACTGCCTTCCCAGCCTGGCGTTCATCGACACGAAATCCGTCGAAAAGGCGTCCCAGTCGATATGCAGGTCGTAGACGAAGAAGAAGCCGCCAAACTCGTTGGTACCTCCGAGCTGATCGCTTCCCCACAGCCCGTTGTGGCTGGCCCCCAGAACCACACGGGTATCCTCATTGACCCGGTAGCGCGCGCCCACGGCGAGGCTGCTGTACGAAAAGGTATGGCGATCGTCGGTCTCGATTCGCTCCTGATCGCCGCTCTCCATATCGAGCGCCCGCAGACCGATATTGTCTGACGAGTGCACCTCGCTGGTGAGCCGAAAATGAACGTCCAGCGGATTGTCCTCATCCAGTTCCGACAGCTCCGGCTCGTCCGCTCCGGGGCTGACCGCGTCCTCCGGTGTGATCTCCTGGGCCATCACACCCTGCGGCATCGCCACCAGCACCAACGCCGCCGTGCTCGCCATTGCTACCCACTGCTCAATCTTCATCGCTTTGTCCTGTCCAAACTGCGTGGTTGCTCCAGATTCCATCGGCGGCAAGAGCCGCCACCCAACAATTCTTTCTTCTTCAACGCGGGTACTCACAATGCTCTTCGGGATACTCGATCTGCCCCAGACTCAAGATCAGCAACTCCATCCCTTCGAACCCGTCTACCACCGGCGCCGTCAACTGCACTCGCTCCCCTAGCCTCGGGGCCACTCCCCGAGTCCCCAACTCCCGATCGATGGAACCGTACCACTCGATCTCCTCGTCGGCTTCGGAGCGCACGATCATCTGATTGAAGTTCTGGTTCGTCGGCTCCAGCGTCACGATCCCGCAGATGCGCCGCACCTCGTAGTCGTCCGGATCGGGAAGATCCGGGTCGAGCTCTTCTTCGGCCTCCTCCGCCTCCTGCGCCGCAGCCACTGCCTCTTC
>SLPW01000327.1 GCA_007131755.1 Myxococcales bacterium
ATAGAGACTACCGGACGAGACGGATGCCCCATAGCCGATAGCTTTTTCACCAACACTCTACACTTCCCTGATCGTCGACGGCACAATAGTCACCGGCTCCCATTCCCAGGTCCACAAATGTGCCCGTGGGAAATTCCGGATCTGCGTCGATTCGGCTCCAACACTCGATTGTGCCGTCCTCTTTAAGCCCACATACGGAACTTATGCTGGCGTCAATCTTGACAAAGGGGCCGACCGAGTCCGTATCGTCGAGTGACAAATCGAGAGAACCTGATGATTCGACATCTCCCCAGCACGAGACGGACCCGTCGGCCTTGAGCCCACAGGTGTGACTAAAGCCGGCGACGATAGATTCGAAGACCTCGCCGTCGGGCGGATCGAGCTTTCCGTCTTCGTCTTCACCCCAGCACTCCACGGCTCCCTCGTCGGTCAATCCGCACATATGTCGCAATGCAAGGGCGAGGTCAACAAACGTAACGTCCTCGGGAGGGTCGTCCTCCCACAAGGGGTAATACTGGTGATATTGCGGTCCGAACCAGCAAGATACCTCACCATCTTCGTTGAGCACACAGCCATAATCGTCCATCCCCTTCTCCAAAAGGATATACGACGAGGAGCCCATGGGATTGGAGTGCTCATCGATCTCACCACCGAAACCCATGCTCCAGCAATGAACCACCCCGCCGGTGTCCAGGCCACATACGTCATCAGAAGCCGCTACGGTGACCAACTCCAAGGGATAAATTTCATCGTCGTATTCCACCTCAGAAAAGTCGTAGTCGATGGGTTCTATTTCCCCGTCAAAACCGACATTCCAGCACCCGAGTTCACCTACGTCTTCGAGCATACACATCAGTCCGAAGGCCCCGCCTTCGAGGGAGGGAAATTCATGGGCGAAATCCGGCGGGTCCACCGGCTCGCCAGGCTCACCGGGATCACCGTGCCCAGAAGGCATACCATCGTGATCGATATCTTCGACGGGATCTTCGACCTGCGCCAGGTCCTCGGTGATCTCGTCGATCTCGTCCTCGTCGTCATCGGCACAATAAACATCGACGATGCACGTCGCCAGCGTTGCAGGATGGGTAATCTCCTCCTCCTCACACCTCGCCCTGGCATCGGCCTCATCATCGGTGGGAATATCATCGACGGTCATCATCTCCGATGGGACACTCGGGTCCGTAAAGCTCTCGGTGGTCACCCCATCTTCGTAATCAAAGAGTGACTCCTCCTGCGAAATACGCCAGCTATCGGCAAAGACGCTATGAATCTCGTCAGCCGACCAGTCCTCTAAGACCGTCCCGTTTCGAAGAGCGATATCCCGCGTCGGATAGCCCGAAAATTGACCAAAGACACCCTGGAGTTGGCCGAGCCGGGTATAATGGGAGTTGAATTTGATATTGAGCTGTTTGCTCTTGAACTCCACGAATAGCCAGGAGCCGTCGGGCCATTGAAGCAAATACTCGTCATCGTCTTCTCTGGTGATGGTGTGACCATCTCCCAGGGCGAGAAATCCACCTACGACGTGGACCTCTTCGCCGTCCACCTGCAACCGAGGCGCCCCGAAGTGATGGAAGGCGACGCGATGTTCGCCCATCTGTGCTGCCACGGCCGTATTGCGCCGCGCGTTGGGACATCGATCGTCGCCCCGTGGTTGCTGACGCACCTGCACCATCAGGGGATCGTCGGTCTTCGACTCCACCAAGACAAACTCCCCGGCGGCCTGAAAATCGTAGGTCAGCCCGTCGATGGTGCGAATTCTCTTTCCACCAACGCTCTCTGCCCCCTTTTCAATATCTGCCGGACACGAGGCTTGGTCGAGTATATCGACGTCGCTGCCGGAAAAATCACCGCCCGGACTTCCCGGCGATCCAAAGCCAAAACGCCCGATTGGTGAGAAATTTCGTTCGTCCACCATTCCCACCACGGGATTCCCCGCTTCGTCGACGAGTTCCAAATTTCGCTTCGGCGGACTGATCCGGCGATAGGTCGTCATATACGAAGCGTCGCCCGTGCATCCGACATCGAGCATACAGTGATGAAGAAGCGTCGGGTCCGTCACTTGACCGGCTTGTTTGCATACATATTCGGCGTAGGCCAATTGCTCCTCGTCCAGGTCATCGAGACGCCGCGGCGCAGGAACCTCACCGGTCGTCCGGTAATCCTCCCAGCCTTTGCCGGCTTCGTAATCGAAGAGCGATTCCTCGGGACTCACCTGCCAGCTCGTACCAAATCTTCCGTAGAGATCGCGCTTTGCCACGGGTTCTTCGAGCACCGTCCCGTCGCGCAACTCCAAACCCGTGTCCGTGGATCCTCCGATCAAGCCCCGTGCCTCGGCGCGGAGCTCATCGGGTACAGATAATTCTATATCAAGTCGATCGTCGAACACGTCGACACGAAACCGTTCGCCGGAAGGACTGGTCACGATATAAATTTCATTGGCTCCCTCGGTGACGGTGCGACGCTTGATCTCCGTTCCGTCATCAAGTTGCCAATAGGACTGATCTAACTTTTGTACTTGACCGTCTATCAACAATCGATGGTCGTGGTCGAAATACACAGTCGCTCGCTGCTCGCCTGTGCTCACGGCGACCGCTTCCACTCCTATGCCATCTCGACAGTCCGAACCGAGATGTGGAACTAGTCGTACCTGTACCTGCCAACTGGTAGCTGTGCTGCCAGTATACCAGACGAATTCTCCTCGTTGACGAAAGGGAAAGGCCACACCGTTCAACGCCGACACCAGCGGATTACCACAGGTGCTCGCTGCAATCGCTGCCCCGCCTCTTAGGATTGTCGAGCCCAATAAAAGACCTCCTCCCAGTGCCAACACCACTGGAGCAATTGCCAGACCTGTTGCGTAGCTCACCGAAGCTATTGCCACGCCGAGATATATTCCCACGAACGTTCCAATAATATCACCGGCTTCAACGTCTCGTTGGGCTGCACTAATGGCAAGTTCTGCTCCTCCGATAGGAATAAGGATTGTCCCGACCAAGAATTCTCCTGCAGCCTCCGCCATATCGGCGGCATCCTCATAGCTGCGTGCGACCTCGCAGGCAGAGAGCGCTAGGTGAGATTGATCGACCACACCACTACGGTTCATCGCTCGACAGACTTCCTCGATCATCTGGAATTGATTCACGACGTTATCGTCGAATACAGCACCGACCATTACTGCCGCCGCTTCCTTGTCGAACCAATCCCTCCCGACTTCTTCGTCAATCCACGTCTCGAGGTCCTCCTCGGATACTTGGGGCTCACCATCGACAACTACATCAAGGCTCGTATGCTGACTGCCGTCGTCCACGAAAAACACTGCATCTTGCGTGTCGAGTATAGGATTCTCCGCATCAATATCGGCAAGGGCGCCGTCGTTGAGACGTCCCGTCATCATAAATCCCACGGTCTGACCATCGCTTTGTACGGCTCCATTTAGGTACAGCAGTGGGGGCCCTTCAGGGGTTATATTGGGATGTGCAGGAACAACACCGAGCTCGACATCCACGGCAATGCCACTTCCCTCGTCAGGCTCGTAGACGAGACTCATCGACATCGGCTCGCCGCCTTCTGGCTCTTGGCCCCGAAATCGGACTTCCCCCATACGGTTGTCGTCGAGATCTTTCGGCACGAAGCTTATCTCGTCCTCGCCAGTGGAGATCGCATAATCTACATGCGAAATATTCGCTTCGGTAGCGAGCTCGCTCTCTAACTCGACAGTGCCCATCCTCAGCGATTCACAGGTTGAGTCTACGTCCTCCTCTACTTCTGCATCTTCTCCACCACACCCTATGGCGATCCCACACAGGACAACTATCGCAACAACTACTCTCAGTATCGGTCCGAAGAACTCACGAAATAAATGCATCGATAAACTCCACAATCATATGTTCAATTTTGTTTCGCTCGTCTCCGGCGCGTCAGATTGAACGCAACGGTGAGAACGACTCGCCAATCATGGCCATCGGTCACACGCCATTGATTGCACAATTGCATCTCGCGCGAGCCACATTGGTTCAGTACACCGAGGCCAGCACTAGTCGCCCACAGCCAGCGTAATCACCCTCAACTCCTTGAGCCCCGCTTCAGCGTTGACGCTGAAGCGTAGTCCAGAGCCACTCGGCAGAACCTCAAATTCATCGGTGGCAAATTCGGGAGAGCCCGGGCTGCTTTCGTATTCCAACTCCGGATCGCCGAGCAGTGAATCCGTCTCCTCGAATCCATCGACACTTGTGATGACACCCGCAATATCGTGGGCGAAGAGCACCGTGCCGCTCAGCCTTCCCGTCCCCTCCGGAACTTCATTTAGGTGCAGTAAAAAGGAGTTGACCTGCGTTCCCGCCGGGATGGTCGCAAACTCCAGAGACTCAAGCGAGTCGTAGGTACCCACGCTGGAGGCCTCAACGACCAGATCTTCCGAAAGCTCCACGCCCGATTGCTCGCGCACCACATGGATGCACGGGTCCTCTTCGGGGGGACATGCAACCTCGCCAGCAGGCTGGTGCTCCAGACTCTCCGGAGCGCCCAGGCAAAAATCACCGGTCACTGTGATCGGCGCCTCGGGATGGAGATCGGTCATCGATTCGTGACTGCTCAAGTCCTCGAAGGACTCCGCGGCGTCGTCGTCACACATGCACACTACGTTGAATATGCACCATCCGTGGTCCGGATGGCCCGTGATTCCAGAACAGGCCTGTTCGGCCTCGGCCCGTAAATCGGCGGGGAGGTCGTCCACCGTCGGCTCCTCTTCGGGATGGCCGGCGATGGTATAGGTCGACGTATCCTCGCCATCGAAATAGTCGAAGAGCGACTCATCAGGGGTGATGCGCCAGCTATCGGCGAAGACACCGTAGAACTCATCAAAGGTAAAGGGCTTTTCTACGATCGTACCGTCACGGGTCTTGAAGTCGTCACTGGTGATATTCGTGTAATTGCCCCAAAGTCCTTCAATCTGCCCAAGCCTGTGGCGAGGCATAATCCCCAATAGATCGAGATAGTGCTCACGCACCGCCACCTCCAACCCCTCTCCACCGGGCCAGTCGAAGCGATAGATTCCGCCCCGGCGCTCATGGATTCGAGTTCCTTCCGGAAGCGCCGCAAGTTCGGCCTGCCCCACCCGTTCGACGGGCTCTCCATCGATGAATAAATGGGGCTCTTCATCGCGATAAACGGCGATGCGTACGTCCCCGATCTCAAACGCCGCCGCCGTGATCACCGTCACTTGCTGACAGGCCTCCAGTTCGTCTCGACAGGACAAAGACCCCGCAGGCTCGGTACGCATCTGAACGTCGAAGGACGGACCTTCCGCTGCTGTGGACAACAGAAATTCCCCGGCGGCGTGGAAGGGGAAGGACGATCCGTCATAGGTCCGAAGGTGCGGCTTTCCGCAGGCATCGGCGCAGTCCTCGCACTTTCGGCTCCCCGCCTGGCGAACCACGTCGATATCGCCGTCGGTGATCGCCGCCATCTGCCACATATTGTCGGGGCCGCAGCTAAATCCCGTCCATTGCTGCCCCTTTCGTACCGTCACCAATTCGGAATTCGACTCTTCCATCTCCCTGGCGAGGCATTCCCGGGCGTGCTCTTCGACGTGATCCATCCACGTCGGATCGCTGTAGGCGGCGCTCAACAACCGCTCCGCTTCGGTTCCGATGATCTCATTCGCCCCGCTCTGATCGAGCCACGCCGCCACTTCCGTAGCGTCCTGGGTCCGACCTCCATGCGCGACTGCATCGAATGTCGCTAGCGGCTGGTCGTCCGTATATAGATATCCGCCCACTCCGGGATCTACGTCTGTGGGGACGCGGTATTCGACGGCCGTCAGATTCGGCGCGTGGGGAAAGGCCGGATTGACGTCGAATCCGCAGGTAGGCACCGAAAATTCGGGTTCGTGGACCGGCACCGGCCACGCACAGGGGTGCCCTGCCCCATCGCCGGGCTCCTCGTTGGCGTAACAGTCCAGGGCCTTGAAGTCGCTGCGGACCATCACCTCCGCGTCGCCACGCTTGAGATGCGTGCGCGAGCGGAACTCATTTGCCGTGGGATTGCTTATCACCGCATCGGAGACGAACTCCAGATCCGGCTCTCCCTCACGTACCAGCGTCGCCTCCACCTGGTGGCCAATGGACTCCGGGTCTTGAAGATCGTCTTCGTCTCCCTCACTCATCCCGAAGAACCCCTCGATGGTCAG
>SLPW01000531.1 GCA_007131755.1 Myxococcales bacterium
ACCGAGGTGGGACGAGGCACCACATTTCGCATCTCACTTCCCGCCGCAAACGGTGCTCGTGACTTCGCAACTCCCACTCCAAATGCGGAGGTCAGCCCCGGCGACGCAAAGAAAATCGCCGTTGTCGACGACGAGAAGATGGTGGGGCGCCTCTTCTCTCGGGCTCTCAAGAGTCACCACGACGTTGACGTCATCACCGATCCCCGGCGCTTTCTGGACGCCCTGGACAGCGGTCAGCGCTACGACCTGATTTTCTGTGATTTGATGATGCCCAATCTTACGGGCATGGAGTTGTACGAGCGAATCGAGGTGGACTATCCCGACCTGAAGCCGAAAATGGTCTTCATAACCGGAGGCGCCGTCACGGCCTCGGCACGTCAGTTTCTCGAAGATATCGATCCTCCGCTGTTGTATAAGCCCTTTAGCCTCCGGGAGTTGCGAGAGATCGTCGCCGACTTCCAACCCTGCCCCTCCACCGAGCCAGACGAGGCATAACCCTCGTCGCCTGCCCCTTCATGCCTCGGCCCGTTGTCTTCGCTGTAGCCGGTCGTTTCGCATCCGAACAACTATGGCCAGGACGAAGATTCCCATGGCAATCCCCGGAAAATAGGGCGGCTCGCCGGTCAATAACCCCAACGCCAGCACGGCGACGCTGATCACCACCAGCGTCCAACTCAACACCGCCCACCCGGCAACGGTCGCCTTGCCAGAATCTCGATCGTGCTCAGGATGTGAACTACCCATATGATAACTCCTTGGTCGCTGCGTATGCCGACCAAATCTAAGGGGGGGAGGCCGCGGACCAAACCACGGGCTCTCCAGACCACACGTGACAGAAGCTCTTCGCCACCCCGCTTTGACGGGTTGTAGGGGCGCAAAACTGTAGCGACTTGATGGCCCACTGTGGGGCTGACAACGGGGGGCGTCAACAGGGCATTTCGCCGTGCAGCATAACGCCGCATTGGTATTTTCGGCCCACTGTCGACGCTTTTTTCCGCGGTCGCTGCTGGCCCCCCGAAAAGGGAAGCGGCGATCCGTCCACCCTGATTGGAGAAGGGAGCCGAGACCATGAATATCATCTATATTCTCATCTGGGGTACCTGGATCATCTTCGGAATCAGCGTCGTCTGGGCACTGAGCTGGGCCGTCGGCCAGGGTCATATGAGCAATGTCGAAGAGGCGGGCTGCTCCATCTTCGACGAGGAAGAACCGATCGGTGAGATGACGGACTTCTTCCCCGGCGAAGGACCGGACGGCGCCGTCAACGGTGGGGAGGATGCCCATGGCTGACCGGACTTCGGAAACGCCCCCTTCCGCAACTCCGAAGCCAGACCCGGACGCGCTCAGAGGCGACGTGGTCCGCCGCGCTCGCATCGACGCCTCTTGTCGGGGGCCGGTGATGTTCTTCGTGCTCACCGCCGTGGCCTGGCTCCTCATCGGAAGTCTTCTCGCCATCATGGCCTCCGTGAAGATGCACACCCCGGAATTTCTCTCCGACCTCGAGCCCCTGACCTTTGGGCGCGTTCGCACCGCCCACCTCAACACCGTCATCTACGGCTGGTCGTCGCTGGTCGGGATCGGCGTCCTTCTCTGGCTTCAGGCCCGGCTTTCCCGCTCTACCCTTCGCTTTCATAAATTGCTGTACGCCGTGGGCATCCTGTGGAACCTGGCCATTGCCGCAGGCACCTGGGCCCTTTTGTTCTCCCACTTCGACAGTGTGGAGTGGCTCGAATTTCCGGTGTGGACGGCGGCCCTTCTGGGCGTGGGCTTTGTGGGAGTGATGGTGGTCTCCCTCGACCTCTTCCGTCGCCGCTCCAAGCACCACATCTTCGTGTCCCAGTGGTATTTATTCGGCGCCGTCTTCTGGTTTCCCATCCTCTATGTCCTGGCAAATCTGATGATTCACCTCGGCATGGCCACCGGGGTGGCGATGGCCACCGCCAACTGGTGGTTTGCCCACAATGTGCTCGGCATCTGGTTTACCCCCATCGGGCTCGCCGCCGCCTATTATTTCATCCCCAAGGTGCTGGGCCGCCCCATCCACAGCTATTATCTCTCCCTACTGGGATTCTGGACCCTGGCTCTGTTCTACAACTGGGCCGGCACCCATCATCTCATCGGCGGCCCCCTTCCGGTATGGCTGACCACGGTGGGCACCGTGGCGAGCATGATGATGTTCATCCCCGTCATCACCGTCGCCATCAACCACCATATGACGATGGTCGGCCACTTCGAGAAATTGCGCTACAGCCCCACCCTTCGATTTATCGTCTTCGGGGCCATGAGCTACACCCTGGTCAGCGCCCAGGGCTCTTTGATGGCCCTTCGCAGGGTCAACGAAACCACCCATTTCACCCACTACACCGTCGCCCACGCTCACCTGGGGATGTACGCCTTTTTCACGATGGCCATGTTCGGCGCCATCTACTACATGGTGCCCCGCCTTCTGGGTCGGGAGTGGCCTTCGGCGACGTTGATCCGCATCCATTTCTGGACCACCGCCGTGGGCATCTTCATCTATTTCACCGGCCTCAGCTGGGGGGGCTGGCGTCAGGGTGAGATGCTCAACCACGACACCGTCGATTTTCTGGCCATCGTCGACTATCTCATCCCCTATCTGTGGTCACGAAGTCTGGGAGGGACTCTGATGACCATCGGCCACGTCACCCTGGCCATATTGCTGTGGAAGATGTGGCGAGGTGCGGAAGAAGAGGCCCAGGGGCCGGCTGTCTTCAAGGAAGAGCCTGCGAAGACAAAGATACTGCCCACATCCGACGGCGAGGAGGAAGACTCATGAATCGCACCTTCTCCTTGTTGATCGGCGTCGTGCTGACCGTGGCGGCCTCCTTTGTAGGCCTGGTGCTCATCCCGGACTGGCAACTCGACCCCCTTGAGCCCGTGGAGGCCCCCGACGGCACCCTGCGCCCCCAGGCGCCCACGGGCACCGTCGCCGAAGGCCGCGATATCTACAGCCAACTGGGGTGTATCTATTGTCATTCCCAGCAGGTGCGCCCCCCGGACTTCGGAAGCGATCACGACCGGGGATGGGGAACCCGACAGACCCATCCCCTGGACCACATCCACGACGAACCTCCCCTGCTGGGGACGATGCGCACCGGCCCCGACCTGGCCAATATCGCCGTGCGTCAGCCCTCGCGAAGCTGGCATCACCTCCACCTATTCAACCCCATCATCACCTCTCCGGGCTCCAATATGCCTCCCTATCGCTTCCTCTACGAGGCGGTGCCCCGCACCGACGGTGCCCCCCCGGAGAACGCCCTGGACTTCCCCCCCGAATTCGACGACCCCGACCACTGGTGGGTCCCCACCGACCGGGCCGAGGCCCTGGTGGACTATCTGCTTAGCCTCGACCACACCTATTCCATCGAAGGAGATCCCTGAGATGGCCCACGACGGTGACGATAACTCCATCGACGAACCCCCCTTCGAAAGGGAGCCCGAAGAGGGGAGCTGGGACGACATCCACGCCCTCCACGACCCGGTGATGCGCGAATACGAGCGTCCCCGCGATGGCTTCGAGCCCCTTTCGGTGTGGCTGGTGATGATTTTTTTCGCCCTCATCGGCTGGGGGGGCTGGTATCTTGGCACCTACAGCGGCGCCTTTCGCCCCGACGTCATCGACATCATCCCTCTCGCCGAACAGGCCGTGCCTCCCGAGTTGGTAGAGCCGGAGCCCGTAGAAGTCGATCCCATGACCCTCGGCGAAGACCTGTACACCGATTGCGCCGCCTGCCACCAGGCCCAGGGACAGGGCATCGAGGGGATCTTTCCTCCCCTGGTAAATAACGAGCGCGTCGTCGGCGATGCCGGTCCCCTTGCGGCGATCATCATCGACGGTTTGCAGGGCCCCATCGTCGTCGACGGCGTCGAATACGACGACGTGATGCCCGGCTGGGACCACTATACCGACCAAGAGGTGGCCGCCGTACTGACCTATATACGCCAGTCCTGGGGAAATGACGCCGAGCCCGTCGACGAGGCGCTGGTGGCCGACGTCCGAGAGTTGACCGAGGAGCGTGTCGAGCCCTGGACGCAACCCGAGCTGGAGGCATTCTTCGAGGAAATCGACGACCAGGACCTGGGAGAGGCCGACGAGGCCCCTCCGCAACAAGACGCCCCCCCGCAGCCGGAAGAAGAGCAGGAGGCAGAAGGCGACGATGGCGGCGAACTATTGCCCGAAACCGACGACCAGGAGTGACCATGGGTGCATGTTGCCAGGGCACATCCCCTGCTTCTCCCCGACGGCGCGCCGACGACCCGTCGGAGCAGGAACCGAAGATCTGGAAGATCGGCGCCGGCCTTCTCCTGACGGGAAACGCCATGACCGTCGGCCTCGCTATCAGCAGCGCCGAGGCCGCCCCCAATATCACGCTGTTCATCCATATCGCTCTGCTGGCGAGCCTGGTCATCGTCTTCGAATTGCTGGGCTGGCCGCTGGTCCGCGGTGCCTGGCAGGGGCTGCGACGATGGCAGATCAACTTCGATCTCTTCTTTTTGATCGCCATTATCAGTGCCGCTGCGGCCTCTCTGGTCTCCATGGTCCAGGGCAGCGGACCGGTGTACTTCGAGGTCGCCGCCCTGCTCCTCGTCATCCACGCCATTGGCCGGCGCGTCGGCAGCGCCCGTCGGCGCCGAGGGATCGCCGAGGCCCGAAAATGGATGCCCGACGAAACTCGGGTGCGGCGCAAACACGAGGACGGCTCTCTCCAATGGGTGACCCCAGACGAACTTCGCGAAGACCACCGCATCGTCGTCGGCCCCGGCGATGTCGTCCCCGTCGACGGCATCATCGTCGGCGGCACCGCCCTGGTGCGCGACACCGAACTCAGTGGCGAGTCCTTTGCCTCGGCACGCCGCTCTGGTGATGCGATCTACGCTGGCAGCCACAGCCTGGACGGAACCCTCGAAATTCGCACCACCGCTGCCTGCGGCCATCGGCTCATCGACCGGGTGCTGACCACCGTGGAAGAGGCCTGGCAGCGCCCTTCGCGCTGGCAGATGCTGGCCCGACGCGCTGTGCGCTGGTTCGTCCCCCTGGTCCTGGCCACCACGCTGGCCACCTTTGTGGGCTGGACCCTGGCAACCCACTGGACCACGGGCTTATTCTACGCCCTGGCCGTCCTCCTCGTCGCCTGCCCCTGTGCCCTGGGATTTGCCGTCCCCCTTACGGTTTGGATCACCATGGGCAAATGGGCGGGCCGCGGCGTCGTGGCCCATCACGGCCAATGTGTGGAAACCATCTCTCGCATCGACACCGTGGTCTTCGACAAGACGGGAACTCTCACCGAGCTCACCCCCGGGCTGGTGGACTTTGTCGACCACACCTCTTTGCTCGACTCAGATCGGTTGCGCCAGATGATCGTCGCCGTGGAGGAGCAAATCGACCACCCCATCGCCCGGGCCCTATCCCGGCTGGAACGAAGTCTTCCGCCTCGATGCTGTCGCTCCTCCATCGAGATCGACAACACCCGGCTCATCCCCGGACTGGGCATCGAGGCCCATCTTCGATGCGACGACGAACCCCATATTCTTCGGCTCGGCCCGCCGCGCATGCTCGATGACGACGACTCCCAGGCCCAACAGGCTCTGCAATCGCTGGCCCGCCAGGCTCACCTTCCACAAGGGGCCCGCCCTACAGTGGTCGACGTCGACGGCCATGTCGCCGCTATGGCCGTCATCGATGAACGTCCCCGGGGATGGGTAAAAGAGGGACTCCAGCGCCTCCAGGACCTGGGTCTGGAGGTGGGATTGATGACCGGCGACTGCGCCCTTCGCGCCCGGCGCTTCGACCTGGATTGGAGGATCGCCGAGATGACCCCCCTTCAAAAACGCGACCGGATTCGCGACCTCCAGCGACGGGGTCGAACGGTCTGTTTTGTGGGTGACGGGGTCAACGACGCCGCCGCCATGGCCGAAAGTGACGTGGCCATTCATGTCGCCGGAAGCACGCCACTGGCCGCTGAAATGGGCGATATACGCTGGAGCGGCGATGACCTGCGCACCCTCGCCGACGTCATCGACCTCGCCAGGCAGGCCTTTTCCACGGTGCAATTCAATCTTCGCTTTGCCACGGCCTATAATATCGTCGGGATCTCCGTCGCCGCCGCCGGCCTCCTCCACCCCGTCGTGGCCGCCGTCCTCATGATGTCGTCGAGCCTCTTCGT
>SLPW01000284.1 GCA_007131755.1 Myxococcales bacterium
AGTATATCCGGTTTTCGGTAGTAAATTGTGGTCATTGCTCGCCTCCAAAGCGGTGGGGAAAGCGGGAACGCAGCAGCTTCGCCAGATCGAGTTGCTGTGGTGGACCAAAGCGCTCGTAGTCTTTGATAGGTCCGTATTTATCTCGACCTGTGGGGGAAGATAGAGCGTCGTCCACAATCGCTTGGAGGTGCTCCTGATTGCCGGAGTGGACATCCTTCGCATCGAACTCGGCGAGGAGTTCGACGGGAAATAGGTAGTCGTGCGACTCCGAGAGGAGAGATGCGCATAATGACTTGAGGTAGTCCTCCGCTCTATCCTGACTCCATCTAGAATAGGACTCCTGAAATCGCGGTAGTACTTTCGACGATTTACTCCGGTATGTCGTATTCAGTACCAATCGCACTTCTTCGGGGTGGGTTCTTCCCGACGCAGTGGCAGCAATCCAACTGAGGAAGCATCGGAGGAAATAAGGTTCGCGTTTTTTGCTACTGGTGCCTTTGCGAGGTTTGTCGGTGAACGTAGCATACACACCACCGTCCACAGATGTGGGGTCCGTGGTTCCCGTCAACTCTACCTCGGTGACCTCCGAGACACCGTGCTCGTCGGGTGTCAGGGTCAACTGGATTGCATCGTAGTTGAGTCCGGGTGAAGGAACGTCACGTCCGAAACCTAGCTGAACCAGTTTCGCAGGAAGGCCGAGCTTTTCGAAATTGTCCCACCATTGTTTCAGAGTAGCGAGGTGAGCTTTGCGATCATGTCGTAGGAAGTGTCCGCAGGCCAGTTGATTTCGAAGTGTTGATTCCGGAAATAGCAGTTTGTCGTAAAGCGAGGGGAGCTCGGACTTGGAGAGTTCTCGACGAACGGCTTCATGAGCCACTTTTCGAAGGATGATGGCTCGTCGCATCCGGCCCGCCTCGACCGTGCCGTATTCCTCGCCAAACAAATCATCCTCATCCTCCCGAAGCCCGAGCTGAACTCGGGCGGCGCCCTGAAGGGGACTTTCGAGAAATTTGCGCAATTGAGATAGGGTCAGGCGCACTCGGCGCGGCTCCGCCGGCTCTTCTTCCTCCACCGGAGAAGAGACTTCGATGCGATCAGCGCTCTGTTCGTCCGGGAGCTCGCCGGGAAGCCGATAGAGATTCAGCTCCTTGCGAAGTGTCTTCCATGTGTCGGGGTGGTCTTCCGAGAGTTCGGCGCGCAATTCGTCGAGGGGCGGGAGTTTGCGGCGTTGTTGACCCTGGACGGTGGCGCCGCTCAGGTCGTCTCGCATGGCGCGGAGCACGGCCTCGGTTCGGGCTTCTTCGTGGAGGCTCGGTGTGGGGCGATGGAGGTCGAGTTCGCCTCCCTCACCATCGGTGGTGTCAGGTTCGCTCCAGTCCGGTACTCCCAGTTCGTCTGCAAGGCCGGGGAAGTAGGTATAATCGAATCGTCGCAGGGGATGGCGCGTGGTCAGGGCTCGCTTCGATTCGGCTTCGATGCCGAATCTCTCCTCCAGAGCCCAGCGAAGCTGGTTGACCACCGACGACGCCTCCAGCGGCTCGCCAGAGGTGGCGTCGCGGGCCACCCAGGACAGGGTGATGCCCTGGCGTGCGGCGAGTAGGATTTCGAGAAAGGTGTAGCGGTCGCGGTCGGCGGGCTTGAGGTCGCCCAGGCGGGGAAATTCGGGCTCCCGGTGTCTCAGATCGAGAGAATCCGTGCGCTCCGGGTTCGGGAATTGGCCCTCGCCGAGGCCGACGACGAAGACGTGGTCGAAGGGGATGGCGCGCATGGACAGCGCCGAGGAGACGACGACGCCGTCGGTGAGGCGATTTCCCCGTGTGCGCTGCAATTCGTCGAGCTCGGCGCGAAGAAATTCGTAGAAGACGCGGTAGCTGATTCGCCCGTCGACGGGGCAGCTTGCGGCGACGTCGCGGACGACGCGAAGAACGGCGGCATATTCGTAGCGGTCATCTTTACCGCCACCGGGGACGAGGTAGGTCTCAACATAGGCGGCGATTTGCTCACCCCATTCTCGAGCGGTCTGTCGCCGCGCAGTGTCGCCATCGCCGTCGGGGCTGATCAGCCATCGGGCGTCACTTATCAGTGATCCGGCCAGCCCGATGAAGCGCGACGCTGGCGAGAGCTCGCCAGTGGGGACCTCCAACGGCTCGTAGTGGAGGCCGTCGACCTCAAAGAGCCGCTCCACACCGCTTCGATCGCCGCTGAGAAAAGAGCCCAGCGCCAGACGGCGCATCCCCTGATCCCAGTTATAGACGTCCCACTCGTAGTCCGTGCCGTCGATATGGCATGGTTCGCCGAGATAGGTGTCTGCCTGTTCGCCCCGGTCGGCGGCGTAGAGGATGGTGAGGTGATGACACCATTTCTCCCAGCGCTCCGGATCTACGTCGTCACCCCGCCCGGCCGTATTGGGATGTACCATCAGGCGAAGCAACTCGCGGCGGGTGAATCGCCCGAAGGGAAGCTCCAGGAGCAGCCGGACCGCCTCCAACACTCTGCTCTCCCAGCCCGCCGGCAGCTCGACCATCGTGTATCGAAGATTCTCGAAGGACTTGAAGACGGCCTCGATCTGAGCCTGATATGCCTGCTGATCGTCGCCGGCGATGAGGACTGCGATATCGTCGGAGCGCAGGTCCTCCGACTGGCGAAGGAGAGTCCAGATCTCATTTGCCACGGCCTCCACTTCCCGTTTGATGGAGGGGCACTCGAAGAATTGAACGCCCTCGCGGTGCTCGATCTCATCGGGGGCATCGCCGCCGGCTTCGATGTCTCGCTGCATGGCGAGCAGGAGGTTCTGCGGTGACCGGTCATCGCCGCCGGCTCGTGGAGAGCGAATTTCGTCGGCGACGGCATTCCACATCCGAATATTGTCCGCTCCGGCGACGCCCCATTGTCGAAGCAGGAGATGGCCTTCGCTCTCGTCGAGGTTCTCCGGCGGATCATCGATCCAGTCCGCCCTCGGGCACAGGGCGTGGACATGGATCGTCGATCGTCTCCCGAGAAGATGGACGGCCTCTACGAATAGACGGGCGATATAGGAGAAACCCACCATATGAAAGCGGGCAGGGACGTCGAGGTCGTCGGCCGACGTCTGTCGGAAGGCGTCGGCCAGCGTGAGGTAGCGAATATCCTGGTCGGCCTCGATTCGTTCCAGAACTCCGCCCTCGCCAAAGATCTGCCACCAGACGATCTGCTGCCACCTCTCCACGCCGTCGAGCCGTCGCGGACCATCGGGCCCGACGGCCCGCCAGCGCTCTAGCAGTGGCGAGTCGTCCAGGGAGCTTCCGTCCACCGGGGCAGCCCGCGAAAATCCGTACTCCATAAAAAGGCGCGTCAGCTCTCCCGAGAGCTGAAAGAGTCTCCGCTCCCGTGCTATCACATCGGTGGGGCGCTCCAGGTATTGGGTCACCTCCGGACAATCGTCCAGCCAGCTCCGATCCGGACTCTCCGGGCCCAGCAGATCGACGAGAATATGGTGGAGCTGGCGACGGCCGAGGATTTCGACGTCGACACCACCAATTTCGCCGGGAAGGCAGTCGGCCAAAAAGCGGCGCAGCAGCGGAAATTCCAAGTTGGGGGTGATCCCGATGCGGCGCGAGATCTCTTGCTCCAGATAGGCCTGAATGCTGCGATTGGGGACCACGATGGTCGCCGGCTCTAAGAGCGTCTCCGGCGCCCCCAGGCGATCTTCGAAGCCCGTCGCAAGTTCGGCAGCCAGGGATTCCATGCGGGGATGATAGGATAATTCGATACCAGACATCGCAGCTCCCGACGGCACGGGTTTACCCAAAGATACATCACGCAGAAGTGGCGGAAGTATCGGAGCGCGATGGGTAGAATGTCAAGCGGGCCAGTGATCGTATTTCGGTGGATTACACGGAGCCGATGGCGTCCCCGCCATCGGCAGTAGGCCGTGGCGAGGTGTGCCGAGGCAGGCCGATGGTGTCCCCGCCATCGGCCCTCCGGGAGTTCGTCGGCTCACGACGCCCGGCGCCGGGATTCGCCATCGTATCGCCTCTTCCACTCCTGTCGCACAAGCGTAGTGAATAGGCGGTGCTCCTCACCACGCTCGCCACCGTCATAGCCGGCGATGGCCTCGCCAGCTTCTCTTGTGGCCTGAAGCGCAAGCGCCACGAGAGCTATCTCTCGGTCACCTGTGGGAAGGTCATCGACGGTCAGCCATCGTGCGAGCGCTGCCGTGGGCCAGCGTCGCGCCCAGGCGCTCAGAGCGGAGGCCATCTCGTCAAATTTCTGCCGGCTCTCGATGGTATGGTCGACGCGTTGAATGAGTCGCGCCAATTTCTGCTCCGTCCCTGGTGAAAAGGTCTGACCCGTCATGGTCTTGCTCCTCTGCAGAAGTAGGTTTTCCATCGTCCGCATCGCATCGGGGGAAGGGCCCCTCACTATTATTATCGACGAATGGACAAAAATTTTTGCGTCCAGAGGAAGGAAGATCGCCTCCCCGATCCGTGAAGGGACAACACCCCCCAACCCACACCCAAAGCGCCAGAGGTCCGCTCCCAGCCACCCCCCAACCCACATCCAAAGCGCCAGAGGTCCGCTCCCCGGTGGGGGAGCTGCCGAGCCGGGGCACCCGCGTAGCGGGTCGTAGGCTGAGGGGACACCAGTCACCCCCGGTCATCTTCAGCTGCGACGCTTGATCACCATCACCACGACGACGGGCAACCCAAATCCGAGGACGAGAACCAGAACCAAGATCGCGATGCCCCGGAATTTGCCGTCCCACAGTCGCCCTCCGGAATCGTAGGAAGTGATCTCTGCTCCGCGATCGGATCTGGGCGCTATTATCTCGTACGCCGCCTCTTCGTCGCCGATGGCGACGGGCCATCCGTCGCCGTGTCCCTCCAGAGAGGTCCCGTGCGGGGGATCGAAGCGCCAATCTCGAGTGATATAGGTGCGCTTTTCGCCTCCCCGGCGAACCTCCTTTTGCTGCTCTGAGTCCGCACCGCAGAGGATCCTGCGCGTCCCCCGACGCTGCCGGGGCCTGGGCTCGGCCTCGGGATCTTCGACGAAATAGGCGTCCCGCGTCATGTCATCGGGCGACATCGTCGTCGAAAGGCGAGTGAGCTGGCCCACCGACGTCAACCGCTGTTGGGCTCTTCGTCGGGGAGTGATGATTTCGTCTTCCACCGCCTCGAACCAGCGCTCCCAGTCGAATTCCAGCAAATCGTCGTCCCCGGCCTCTGCGGCGAAGCGCTCCGTCTTCGTGGCATGGACTCCTCGATGGGAAATGGGCAGGAAGTCCTGTTTTACGGATCGCAGATCGGCGCTGATATCGCCGTCCTGGTCATCATCGAAATCCTCGAGAAAGCGGGCCAATTCCATGAGCCGGGATCTTCGATCCGAAGCAGAAGTGGCGGGCTGATTCCGAATCGCCTCCCAGCGCTGTGCTTTCTCCGTGGACAGTAAAAATTGACCCAGCTCTGATGTGTCCATCGTGGCGTCGATGGCAAACGCCTGGCCTCCAGCCTCCCGGACCGCCTCGGCGACCACCTCGTCGTAGTTGGTGCCGCCGTCGCTCCAGTCGATGAGGGCCTGATTGGGCTGGATCCTGGAGTAATTTTCCGGGACTACTCGATGGGAAGCGGCCACCCATACCTGGATCCCTGTTTGATCGGCGGCCCCCATGGCTCCCAGTCGGATGGGGCTCATCGCCTGGTCGGCATCGACGCTGATCGCCACGGGGCGAATTTCGTCGACCCTCGCGTCGGCGCGAAGGCGAAAGGCCAGGAGATTCAATCCCTGGCCGAGATAGGTATCCAGCAATTCGTCGTCGACGGCCTGCAGGGAATATCCCTCTTCCTCGAGCCACGCCAGCGCTCGTTCGCCGGGACGTTTCAGATCCTCCCGGGTAGTAATGGTGATATATTCAAAGGGACCCACCCCACCGGCGACCACCACCTCGATATCATCCAAACCCGGCGATCCGAGGCCGAGGGTTGTGCTGGTGTCCAGGTCTGTATCCAGATCCAGACCGCGTTCCATCGGGTCGAGCCCCACCGTATCCACCAGCGTCTGCACCTCGGCCGGGCAATCGCCGTCGGATTTGTCATCGAGCGCAAAGGAAGGGGCCGTCATTTCATCGAGCACGGCGAAGATCTCTCGGGGCGCCAACTCGATCTCGGGCTCTCCCGGCACGGGCAGTAGCCAGGCGAATTCCCGGACG
>SLPW01000328.1 GCA_007131755.1 Myxococcales bacterium
CCCCCGTGGACGACGTCGATCTTCTGCACTGAAGGCCGGAGCGCAGCCCAATGGGTCACACCTCACGACTCACCCATGTCCAGGGGAAGTAGACCGTGGAGCGACGCATGTTCAACTCGCACCAGGCGCTCCTGACGACTATCTCGGCGTGGTCGTCGGTCAGCTCCTCGATCAGCTCGTCGGGCGCCGATGGGTTGCGAGCAATCGCGGCGCGAATCTGAGTGTCTGGGTCGGTGGCAATCTCTCGAATCATCTGGAGAGGCAATGCCGGGTTCCGGGCGACCTGTTGAGATACTTGCTCCTCGCAGTCATCTTCGAGGAGCGAGGTGAGGGTTTCGAGGGGCGTCGAGGGGTTGCTGGCGACCTCGCAGCGGACTCCTTTGTGCACATCATTTGCCAACTCCACCAACAGTTCCTGCGGGCAAGACGAATTGGAGGCGACGCCCATCCGCGCCTGACTGTCATCACGCCTTGCCAGACTCCTAAGCACACTTGGCGGAGTCGATTCGTTGCCGGCGAGTCTCGAGAGGTCGTAGTCACTGAGATGGCCACTTAGCCGGCGCAGGACCTCGGGAGGCGTCGACGGATTCGTGGCAAGGCCCGAGTGGATGAAGGGGTCCGGGTCCTCGGAGAGCGCGGCGAGCACCGAAGCCGGCGCCGACGCGTTCTTGGCGAGTTCCCAGAGTACGGTATCTTGGGCGTCGACCAGCTCCTCGTACAATTGAGGAGGCGCCGATGGATTGCGCGCAACCCCGATTCGCGCGTTGTAGCTCTTGGCGCAAAGTCGCTGGAGGACCGCCGGGGGAGTCGAGGGGTTGGCGGCGACTTTTTCGTACAGATCCCTCTCTGCAGCCAGCTTCTCAAGCATCTTGCCAGAGGCTGTTCGGTTCCCCGCCACGGATTTGCGCACGACCGGACGGCCGTCTTCGGCCAGCGACTCCAGGACGCCCGGCGGCGCCCAGTGTATTTTGGCGAACGCCTTTCGAACGTTGTAGTTCTCGTCGGCAGCAAGCTGTCTGATGAGGCCCTCGGGCAAAGTCGGCCGGCACGCCAGCCGCGCGCGTACCTCTGCGTCTGGATCTTGGGCGAGCTCTTGCAGCGTGGATTCCGAAATCCCGGTGCGCATGACGACCTCCAACCGGACCTCCGCATCCCGGTGGTCGACCAGATGGTCGAACGCCTCGTCGGGGGCGGCCAGATTGGAAGCCACCCGTCGACGCACCTCGGCGTCCTCGTCCCCTGCAAGTTCGTGTAGGACGTCTCGCGGAGTCCGGTGCTTGGAGGCGACCTCTTGACGCACCGACGGCTGGTTCGAACCGGCCAGCTTGGTGAGCAAGAAACGAGGCAGACCGGGACGATTGACCACGGCTTTGCAGACAGCGGCCGTGGCGTCATCGATGAGCTTCTCGAGAAGCTCATCGGAGGCGTTCTCATTTTGCGCCACCGCAACACGCACCTTTTTTGCCGTATCCTCAGCGAGTTCCCCCAGGAGCGCATCAGGGGCACCGGGATTGCTCGCCGCGCCAGCTCGCACGGCGATGGCCTGGCCGGCGAGCTCGCGCACAAGCTCGAGCGGGGTGTTCGGGTTCGCCGCCACCGCCGCGCGTATCTTAGCGTGGACGCCTGTGCCGCTGACGAGCTGGCTCAGCAGCTCCACACTCGCCTCTGAACTCTGCGCGAGCGCCACCTGCGTGTCGCGCGGCAGGTTTTCGATAAACCCGGGCTGCTCGAGCCTCAACAGATCGAGGGCCGGGTTCTTCAAGACTTCATCGGGGAAGGCACAGCCGAGCTCGCCGATGAGCTCCGGAGGCACGTTCGGATTCTGGGCTACCGCCCGGCGTACGTCTTCGTCGCGGTGGCCGGCGAGCTTGCGAAGCTTTTCGGGTCCAGTCGATGTGTCGCCGGCCTTGTCGAGCAGTGATGTCGTCTGGATCGTCGTCACGAGAATTCTCCGCATACTGAAGTGTTTTTAAGGCTTTATCGGCTTCGCTAGCCAAGTGCTCGAGCAAGACCGACGGACTTCACCGGGAGTCGAAGCGCGTATATGCCCAAGACCTCGAGTCCCTGAAACTATAATTTAGGTCGCCGAGACTGACTATGGGACGGTCGTCCCTGATCTGCATTCCAATGCGACAAAAGCGCCGTTCACCGTCAGGATTGATCCTGGCGCTATCCCGTGGTGCTGCTCAAATACCGAGCTTTTGCCGAATCTTCTTCTGATATTTTGCCACCTCTTCGTCCTGCAGGCTGCGGGCATCGGGAGGCTCTGAGCATCCCGTGATTCCTGACTGACTCGTCAGTGGGGTACGTATTCTGCCAATGAGAATCAAGATCTGCTTTGTAACGCCCTGGGGAAGACGAGAGCAACGTCGTGCCGAAAAATCCTCGCGCAGATTCGGAACGGAACGATGCGTTCTCACCTCTTGCCGGCTCATGCAACACTTCCAGACATCGTGCAACGCCCACTGTCACGGGGACCGCAACGCAACAGCAGTGCGTGATACCGAGGAGCACCTGCTCTTTATCCAACCCGCACCGGCGGCCAGGGCAATCGCATTCTCATTGCCGGTGGCGTGAACGGCCCCCGCGCGGCTTGACCACTCTACCCGAATCGAGACTCGGATTCGCGCGGTGAGAAACGAAAACCGAGGAGAACCACCGGACTCCTGGAGCCGATGGCATCCCTTGGCGCCACGACGAGCGCTAGCGAGATCGTGGCGCTGCCATCGCGAGGCGTCAGCGACCCGTTTGTGGGGTGCGAACTCCGCAATATGCTCGTACCACGATAGCCTGAGGAGCAATGAGCGATGGAGCCGATGACATCTTGTCATCGCATCCCACGGACAATGAGCTGGAAGCTATCGTTTCGGATGGGTCGACCAACAAAGTTAATTCACCGCCAGCAGTGATCAGCGCCTTTCGGCGCTTCGATAACAATGATGTTATCGGCTCCAGGCCGTGTGATGAGCGTACTTGGCAACTTGGCTGCGCGATACCATAGGCCCTCAACACCTGGGGGCAGCCCGGGTCGGCAATCCGATGAAATTGACACCGCTACCCGGATCGAGTGGGCTTGACCCGCGGAGGTCCGTTGGGAAAAACGAGCCTTTGCGATTACCCTGCACCGGCGGCACTGCGCCCTCGACTACAGTTGGCCGATCAATCACGAGAAGGAATACCAGCGTCGGCGATCAAGCGATGCTGCATGAATGGCCACGAAAGGAAGGTTGCGAGACGCAGTGCTCAGTTGCTTGAAGATGGGCTTCGTCGGTATCTATGAGGTGTGGGCGAAACGCAGTAGTCGACGGCAAGCGTTCAGGGGGGCCGTAAGCCCTTACGAAGCCATGAGCACTCGGCTTTAAGCGTCGAGGACGAGCTATCGGAGGTCGTTGGTTTGCAGCGGGGTATGCCGACGAAGGCCCCTCCGACCGCAGGCTGGACTACGCCTTCGCCCACCTCAACGGGACAGGAACTATTGAGCTGAGAGAGTATCAATCGACATAACCGACGGTGTGAAGATGGAATGGATAGACGAAGAGATGATCGGCGAGGGGGTTCATCGATGGCTGTCTTATGAAACAAGACACGAACCTCCCTATTCGGCAGAAGAACTGGGCGCCATCGAAATGCTGATTGTCCACAAGGAAGAGAATTGGGATGTGTTGAAATACTGCCATGGCATTACGTCGCTGACGATCGAAACCTCACAATTTCCTTCGTTAGAGCCGCTGGAAACACTTTCGAAATTAGAGAGGCTCGAGGTCACGCAGAGCACGCTGCGGGACTTATCGAATATCGGTTTATTCTCCGCTCTCCATGTGGCCACACTCGACTTCAATCTCATCGAAGACGCTTCGCCACTTCTCGAGTTAGAAGGCATTTGTTCAATAGGTCTGAGCGGCAACCCCCTCTCGGAAAAGAGTTATTATGAAGTCGTTCCGGCGCTACGAGAAGATGGCAAGGGCGTATACGTCGACGACGAGGAGATCTGGCGATTGTGCCGCGACATCCACGAACGAGATCCACGCGCTGTTTATGGCTCTCTCCGCAGGCGTACTCACCTGGTCGTCCCGGAACTGCAGCTCGAGTATTATAAGCGCGGGATCTTGGGAAATAGCGACAAAATCGAAAGCACGCCTGAGCCGCAGGTGGTGCGAGAAGCGCTGGAGAAAGACGATTTCGACGCTGTCGAATTGGCGCTGGAGCACTGGGATCGGCCCTACCGCTATGTCGACCACATCACGTTCGAGGAGACATCGAAGCTCTCTGAGTATATCGAAAAGAGCGGGCTCGACGACGAACTCGCCAAGTCCCTGTCGTGGCTGTGGGAGCGGATCGGTGCCGGGCAATTCGTGTTGGAGGATGATGAGGTCGTCGGGCAGCTTTCAGATCGGCTGTACTACTGGAAGTCCTTTCCCCGGCCGAAACGACCCGATCTGCCGCAATGGCTAAAAGAGTATCGCCGAACGGCGGCTTATCCAGGCGAAGACGGAGAACCCATGGGACTTCGTTTTTCCCAGGAGGCACCGAGTAAGATTGCGGGAGAGTGCATTTCGCTTCGCTCGCCAGGGATTCGTGGCAGCGGACAGGGCGTATTGGTCGACCACCTGAGGCTCTATCCGGTGGCCTGGGGCCCGAAGTCTCAGTGGTGCCTCGCCATCCCGTTGGGAGAGTCCAAAGAGCGACCTGTATTCTTTGTCGAAAAGCAGCATCTCTTCGAGTGGGACTACGAGCCAGATCGGATCTTCGACGACTGGACGAAGATGCTCGATTCCATAGAGGAGGCCGTTGCCTGGGACGAACTCGATGAACCGCCATCGAACACGCCACCGAGTGGGCCAAACTGGGATTTTGGTTACCAGGTCGGCGTAGAGCGCGGCGACGCTGACAAGGCTCTTGAGTGGATCGAGGAGAGCGAACTCGATACGGAGTTTAAGGATGCCCTGCGTCAGGTCATCGAGGCTTTTCCGAAGGTACTATTCGTGCGGGAAAATGAAGCACGGATGCAATACCGGGAGAGGCTAAATGGTGCTCGCTTCCCGAAGTGGATTCGAGACCTTCGAAAAACGCTTGCCTGGGTGGAAGATGACGAACAAAAGCCTCTAATGTGGAAGGCTGGTACCTTGGGCCCACCGGATACGGATTGGTATACCATGAACTGCGGTGCCGGAGGTGACGACCATCATTTTATGATCAACGAAATCGAAATGCTGCCCGTGGCTCAGGGGCCATACAAGGACCTGTTGGTCGACCTCAGGGACCCGGATAACCGCGCTCTGTACGTCCTTGACCGCCAGATCGACAGGGAGACCGGTACTCGACCGCGAAAGAAACTCTATTCCAATGCTGCAGCCTTCTTTCGAGGGGTGCGTGGCCTGACCGATGCTGCAGGCAACCAACTCTATAGCGTCTAGATCAACCAAGGCTGGTCGGGTCGTCTATGGCTGTAGGTTGCGGGAGTGTCGACGACTGAGGAACGACGGTGGGGTCGACACGTGCCGGCAACCCGACGCCCATCACGGGCCGAGATCCTCGGCAGCCAGGGCATGCCTGCGGTTGGCGAGTTGTGATCAATAGCCAGCCACCAACGGGGAGGATGTTCGTTCCCTGCATGTCTGTCGTTAGGGGGCCACCCTGAACGGTTACCTTCAGACCATCAGGTAGTGCGGGCGGTAACACTTGATGCCATGGACAAATTTCGCACGCCCACAGATATGCTGATTCTTCGTGATTTCAGCTATGACCTGGTGGTACTCGACAGAAGTCTTAAACCACTCTTTGGCGGTCCTGAACGACGATCTCTTTGTCGTCTATGCTCGACGATGCACAAGCATCGCCGCACTTCGACGACTTCGCAGCCCAAGACTATTTGGTCGCTGCGCTCCCGGCACCTCGTCGCCCAGTCCCCGCCGAATACGGCTCAGGACTTCCACCGAGCACCACTAGTCTAGAGTTTCGCCATTCTTGGGCTTATTGAAGCGTGATCTTCATCAAAGATCTTCAGGCCTGGCCAGTCAAAGGGCAATTTTCTTAAATACTTTTCGTCGAACCCCTGCTGGGGTGGGTTCGTCCATAAGTCCTCGTACTCCATCTGGCGGCGAAATGCCTGGAGCATATCGCCGAAGCTGATCGTGGTCTTGTGCGTCCACC
>SLPW01000297.1 GCA_007131755.1 Myxococcales bacterium
CGGGGGGCTGCACCGATGGGATCCGACGACACCACGTCGCAACCCGACAAGAGCTCGTCGCCCCGAGCTTCGAAGGGTCACTTCTCCCCTTTTACGCGCCGGGTAGCCGTTGCCCTGGCCATGGTGATCTTCGTCGGTGTCATCCTCTTTTTATTCTGGCAGCTCATCACCCTCATCTTGATCACCTTCCTGGGGATCCTCTTCGCCGTCTTCTTGCGTGGACTGACCAATCACGTCACCCGCCTGACCCCGCTCAACGAACACTGGGCACTCTTCACCGTGGCCACCACCATGGTGTTGCTCTTCGCCGCAGGCGGATGGCTCCTCGCCCCACAGATCTCCGATCAGGCCTCACTGATCGGCGAAATGATCCCCGAGGCCATCGCGGAACTACAAAATTGGGCCGAGGGCACCACCCTTGGCCAATCCGTCCTCCATGAATTGGAGGAACTCGACCTGGGCGAGTTCGTCGGCGGCGGCTTTCTGGGTCAGCTAGGCGGCGCCGTCTTCGGAGTCGCCGAGGTCATCAGCTACGCCGTCTATGTCCTCTTCGTGGGCCTGTATCTGGCTATCGATCCCGAGGTCTACAAGCGAGGTATCCTTCGCATGGTGCCTCTAACTCACCGCGAGCGTGCCGCCGAAATCATCGAGGTCTGCGCCCACCAACTGGCCTGGTGGCTCATCGGACGCCTGGTGGCCATGGTCGCCGTAGGCGTCCTGATCACCGTCGGACTGTGGATCCTCGACATTCCTCTGGCCTTTTTTCTCGGCTTCTTGGCCGGTCTCTTCTCCTTCGTTCCCATCCTGGGCCCCATCGTCTCCTTCTTCCCCGCCGGACTGGTCGCCCTTCTTGTGGGACCGGAGTTCGTGATCTGGGTCGCGTTGCTCTTTTTGGGGGCACAGGCCATCGAGAGCTATTTCATCACCCCTATCGTCCAGCACCGAGTCGTTTCCCTACCCCACGCCATGACGCTCATCGCCGAGATCTTCGGCGGAATCCTCTTCGGACTCATCGGCATCACCATCGCTACCCCGCTGGCGGTGCTCATCATCGCTCTCGTCAATATGATCTACGTCGAAGACGTCCTCGGCGACACCACACCCTTTACGGAGATCGCCGAAGAGCAAACAAGAAGCAGAGCGCCGCCGTAAAGATGAGCCCAATACCCGATGGCCCCCTACCAAGGAGATGCAACAAATCTTTCCCTTCATTTGTTACGATGGCGAACGGGCGTCGCAGTGAATACCGAAACGCCGAGCCACACCGTGTCCAGACCATCGAAAAACTCTGCCGACAACCACGAGAGCCCATCCCCCTCTGCTCCCGGCTCCGGAAATATTCGACTCGCCCTGCTGGCGCTTTTGGCCCTGGTCGCCGCGATCTGGATCGCCTTTCCCCGCGAATCTCCCGTGGAGAACGAAGAGGAACCTGCACAGACCTCCTATACGGCTGACAGAGAAGGACTCACGGGCCGCGTCGTCGACACCACGGGCCGTCCCATTCAGGAGGCTGTCGTGGAGACCGGCGGCGACCTCGTGCAGACCGACGCCGATGGACGTTTTACCTTCGACCACATCGGTCCCGGCACCCATGAATTGACAGCCCACGCTGACGGCCACGTGCGCGCCGGGCTCGACGATTCACTGACCGTCGAGATCGGTCCCGAAAGTTCTTCGAAAGAAGCGGTGCTCGTTCTCTCACGGGCCGCCTCCATCGAGGGGCGAGTCGTCGCCGCCGGCGACTCCGTGGAGGATGCGGTGATCAGCCTGTCCTACCTGCACTCGGAAGGAATCGACGGATCTTCCCTCGATCCCTGGGTCGACGCCGACGTCGCCCACACCGACGCCGACGGTCGCTTCACCTTGAACTCCATCCCTCCCGGACGCCTCAAACTGCTGGTGGAGGCCGACGACGCTTATGCAGAGAGCGAAGAATTATATCTTCGCCCCGGGGGATCTGCCGACGACGTCTACGTCGATCTCGCCCCCTCCGGGGTTCTTCACGGCTCGGTGTTGGACGACACGGGGGCTCCCGTCGACGCCGAAATCACCCTGGAGTCGAGCTACGCCGACCAACCCTCCCACCACCTGACCACCCGGGACGGCACCTTCTCCATCGACGCCCTTCCCGAGGGATATTACTCCATCCAGATCAGCGCTGAGGGCTTTCTCTTGCAGACCATCGACGACGTCTTCGTCACCGCCGACGAGCCCCGAACCATCGAGATTGCACTGCAACGAAGTCAGGGCCTGGTCGGACGGGTCATCGAACCGGACGGCACGCCCGTGGCCGATGCCCAGGTGACGATCCGCAGCACCGATGGAGAGGTCACCGACTCCGACTCGACCGATGAGGAAGGACGCTTTCAGTGGCGCCAGATCACCTCCGGCGACTGGACCGTCGTCGCCAGCTCAAAGGCTCATGACCCCACGGAGCGCACCCGGATCACACCGGGCAACGAGATCGCCATCGAGGTCGTCCCCGGCGGCAACCTGATCGGCCGTGTCCTCGATCATCGTCGGCGTCCGGTCACGGAGTTCACCATCTCTGCTCACGCCCTCGACATTCGCGGCGACGACCACCGCCACCTTCGAAATCTGCCGGAGCTCGAGATCTCCGACCGTCGCGGACGCTTCGATATCGGCCCCATCCGAAGCGGCCGCTACCGCTTCGTCGTCGAGAGCCCCAACCACCCTCCGGCCGTCACGGAGGACATCGAAATCGAGGCCGGCCAGACCGAGGGCCCGCTGACGATTCAGCTCGACGCCGGTGCCACCATCGGCGGTACCATCACCGACCTCCACACGGGCGCTCCCGTCGCCGGCGCCGTGGTCTACGATCCCTTCGTCACCGACCCCGACGACGCCGCCATCACTGATGACCTCGGCTCCTTCGAACTCACGGGATTGCCCAATTCCCTGCGAGCGCTGCGCATCGAACATGACGAATACCACACTGAGATTTTCCATGGGGTCGACCCCAGCGCTGCGACCTACCATTTCGATCTTACCGCCGCCGACGACGACCGGCGCACCATCCGTGGCCAAGTCGGCGTCATCCTCGGCCCCGGCGACCGCGGTCCCACCATCGTCGCCATACTCCCCGACACCCCCGCCGACTTCTCCTTCCTCGAGGAGGGCGACACCATCACCGGCGTCGACGGCGTGCCCACCGACGAGATGACCCTCGAAGAGACCCTCCAGCGTATTCGCGGCTACGACGACACCCCGGTGCACCTCGACATCCACCGTGGCGGCCTCGGAAACCGCTCCGTCACGGTGGACCGCGAGCGCACGTTCACCCACTGAGCGGAGAAGCGCAGGTCCTGAACACTGGGGCGCGGTGGGTTTGCCGGCGACCTGTACTGAACTCGACGCATCCGGACAACCAAAACCCACCGCCCACACTGATCCCTTCCACCGCCCCGCCGCTGCTGCTAGGCTCTCTTCCGATCTGACGTCTCGGTCCCTGTAACCGCTGAAGTCAACGATGAACAAACGCCTCCTGGCACTATTGTGCATCGCAGCCTCCCTGGTCGGGGGACTGGTGTGGCTGTGGCTGGTCACAGACGATGTGGGCAGCGCTGAAGAAGACCGTTCTGCTGTGGCCGACGGCGACCTTCCGGTTCTTTCCGGACGGGTCATCGACGCCTCGGGACGCTCTGTTCCCGGAGCCAACGTCTTCGCCGGTGGGGCCCATATGCGCGCTGACGACGATGGGCGATTTGCCTTCTACAACCTGCCCCCACACCTGACTCCCGTGGACGCCACGGCCGACGGTCACCACCGTGCCGGCGTGGGTTCACTGGGCCGTCCCTCCATCGACCTTACAGGCGGCGCTCGCGTAGACGACCTCTTTCTGGTCCTCCCCCGCGCCGCCTCCCTTTCGGGGCGCGTCGTCGCCGGCGGCCGCCCCGTACAGGGAGCCGAGATCAGTCTCTCCTACCAATTCGCCGAGGGCCTCGACGGCGATCGTCTCAAACCCCATACGATCTCGGAGATGGCCATCACCGGCTCCGACGGCAGCTTCGTCTTGCCCTCCATTGCCCCGGGGCGCTTCCAGATCTTCGTCGACACCGAGGAATACGGCTTTGCCGAAAGTGACGAGATCTATATGCGTCAGGGACAATCACTCCAGGAGCTGACGATCGACGTCGCTCCCACCGGCGGTCTCCACGGCACCATCTACGACGACGACGGCTTCCCTGTGGCCGCCACGGTCACCCTGGAGCCCGACGATCCGGAACTGATAGCACAGACCACGAACTCCAACGACGACGGACACTACGCGCTCACCTCCCTCTCCGAGGGGCGCTATCGCATCCTGGTGGAGCCCTTTGATGGACCGGCGCAATTCGTCGACCACGTCTTCATCCGCTCCGATCAAGACAAGACGCTCGATCTGGTGCTCGACGCAGACCCCGCCATCTTTGGCCGGGTCGTCGATCTCTATGGCGAACCTGTCGACGACGCCCATATCATCATTCAGAACGGGGTCGATCGGCGAATTCGCGTCGGCGACGACGGACGTTTTCGCTTCGACGAATTCGATCCCGACACCGGTCCTTTCACTGCCATCGCCTCCGGTCCCGGCCACGAGGCTTCCGACGAAAGGGTCATCGAGCCGGGCCGAAAAGAGGTCTTTGAGATCGCAAGCGGTGGCTCCATCATCGGTCGAGTCATCGATCCCGACGGGCATCCCCTGGCCGACGCCCGCATCGCCATCAGCATTGGGGAGTCCGCCGACGATATCCGCTATCACTCCCGGCAATTTCGACGTGAAACTCGCTCCGACGGCCGTGGCGAATTCGAACTCGGCCCCCTGCGCAGCGGTCGCTACCGCCTGTCCGCCGACTACGACGGATATACACGCGCCACAAGCGATCCTATCCGCGTCTCCTCCGGTGCCACCTCGGGCCCCATCGTGCTGCGTCTGGAAAGCGGCGCCTCCCTTAGCGGTGTCGTCCGCGATTCCGAGACCGGCGAACCCGTGCGGGGCGCTCAACTCATCTTCGTTCACCCCGTTCCCAGGGGTCGTCCACCCACCGTGCAGAGCGATGATGAGGGACGCTACGAATTCGACACCCTCCCCTCGGGACGCCACACCCTTCACGTCAGTCATAACCTCTACGACTTCGAATATATCGGCGGCATCCAGATCCAAGAGGGGCGTCATCTCGACTTCGATGTCGACCTCGATCCCGCCGATCCCGACAACCCCGGACAAAATATCCAGGGCATCGGAGCCTCTCTCGAAAGCGGCACCGATGGTTTTCGGGTGACCTCCGTTCAACCCGACTCTCCGGCCGAATCTGCCGGCATTCAGCCCGACGACGTCATCGTCTCCATCGACGGCAGCTCCGCCGAAGATCTCACCCTGGAAATGGCCGTCCAGATTATCCGCGGTGAACCCGGTGAGTCCGTCCTGCTGCGCGTCCGCCGGGCGGGACGAGGACTGCGCACCGTCGAGGTGACCCGTGAACGAGTCTTTATCCCCCAGGAAGATCGCGTCGTACGCGAGCAAGCACGTTAATCACTGAGAGCGACATGCCCCGACATACCCTGCCCGAATCCCCACAATTCGACCCCCAGGCTCCCCCGCGCTCCTGGCTTCCCGCCCCCGACGAGCTTGCCGACGCCCTGACCAGGAGCATCGACGACGGTCCGCCGGACCAACTCTCGGCCCTCACCGCTCACCTCGGCGCCCCCACCACGGATCTGTGTGTGACCCCTCTGACGGCCAGAGCGTCCTTGATGGCCGCCTCTCACGGACGGGCCTTCTACCACCACGAGCTTCGCCGTCGCCTGGCCATGCCACCGGCCCTGGAGCCCGAAATCTCCGTGTGGGAAGCCGGCACGGTCCCCCTGTGGTCTGACGGCGTTCTGGCCGAACCGAAGTATTTCTCCTTTTTTCAGGACGCCCCACTTCCCGCCTATAACCCCAATCACCGCCGAAAATGGCGCGCCCACGAACTCCTCCACGGCGCCTCTCGCTTTTTCTGGCATCCCCGGATGACCCGTTTCGAATTCTACGTCAGCGCCCGACTCAACGAGCTGGTCCCGGTCATTCACTGGTACCACCTCGACGAGATGTACCGACCCCGTTGTCCGGAACACCTCGACCGGGTTCTCCACCGCGA
>SLPW01000128.1 GCA_007131755.1 Myxococcales bacterium
ATCAGATCGAGCCCTGGGAGGAAGAGGTGGTGGAGCCCTCGTGGCGGGCCATCGATCCCGTGGGCGGGGAGCCGCTGGAGGCCGACGAGATCCATGCCCTCCTGGAGCGACTTCCCGATCGGAAGAGTGGCGAGGCGAAGGAGGTGGACTTTAAGCGCCGTGAGGAGAGTCTGGCGCCGCCGCTGGCTGGAGAAGACGTGGATGGCGATTGGCCGCCCGATCTGAGCGCCCCGGCGGTGCGCCCCGAAGAAAAGGGGTCCCTTGTGGTGCAGGCCTTTCGGCCCACCTCCGAGGTGGAGCCGCCCTTTCAGGTCGCCGTCGTCTTCGACCGGCCCGTCGTCGAGGTGGGTACAGTGGCCAGCGGCGACGACTCGGCCCTCTCCATCTCTCCGGAGATCGAGGGTCGCTGGCGATGGATCGGCACCCGCAGCGCCGTCTTCGAGCCCGAGGAGCGCTGGCCCATGGCGACGGAGTTTGAGGTCACCCTGTCGCAAGAACTCACGGCTGTTGACGGCACCGGGCTCGAAGAAGAGGTGGCCTTTGCCTTCACCACGCCGGCGCCGAAGCTGGAGGCCATCTATCCCGGAGATCGTCCCAGGCAGTTCTGGAGCCGATGGAATTGGGACTCCCCCACAGATATCGAAGTTCATACTTTGCCCGTTAATACACCGGTGGCCCTGATCTTCAATCAGCCCGTCGACGAGGTCAGCGCCGAAGCGGTGACGGTTCGCCTCGAGGAGTCGGAACGCGAAATCCCGATGCAATTTGCGCCCCCTTCCACTGCGAAAGCACTCGCCGAGGACTGGGACTTCGAAGAGGCGTTCAAGGAAGAGCGGACCCTCGTCCTCACCCCCACAGAAGACTACGACCGGGACAGCCGGGTTGTCGTCGAGGTGCAGGGGCCGCTGAAATCGGCAGAGGGACCGGTGACGGGGATGGCCGACGATACGACGAGCTTCGAGGTCGAACAGACCCGCTCTCCCCTGGAGTTGCGCGCTGTCTCATGTCGCGTCATCGGTCGCCCCTGCGCCCCTCAAGACGGTCTGTGGCTTGACTTCAACCATCCCATCGACGGACCGGCCAGCACACTGGACGTCAGCGTAGATCCACCGGTGGACAACCTCCGGGCTCGCAAGACTTCTATGAGCCTCAAAGAGGTAGATGACGAAGATCAATGGACCTATACCGAACGTCGGTGGATTCGCGCCGTTCGAATCGACGGCGACTTCGAGGCTCATAGGAACTACAGGATCACCGTAGGGGGTCAGATCTACGACCTGTACGGGCAAGAACTCGACGCCGAACCCTCGCAGGTGGTCCGCTTCGGTGCGCACCGCCCGGGGATCGGATTTCTGGACGAAAGCTTCTTTGTGCGCCCTTCGGATTCTGCGCCACAGATCCCCGTCGGTGTGCGCGAGATGGAGAGCCTGCGGGTGCGCGTCTTCGATGTGTCGCCGCAGGACTGGTCGACCTACCAGATATATCGAAATAACAATTCCCCGGACCTTGAGATAGAGCCCGTCGAAGAGAGGGTCCTTGTCATCCCCGGGGGCGAACGCAGTGAATACCAGGAGATCCCCGTCGACTATTCGGCCGCTCTGGACGAGGACAACCTCGGGCACGCGATGGTCATCCTCGACAGTGGCGAGCCCTTTCATCCCCGCAGGAGTTGGCGTGGCCACCCGTCGGTCTATTGGATTCAGCACACCGACCTCGGCGCGAGGCTGAGTACGGACGAGCGCGATATCACGGCCCGGGTGATCCACCTCGACGACGGCTCACTCGTCGAGGATGCGTCCTTCTCGGTGGGAGAGCGCACCCTTGGCCGCACCGACGAATGGGGCGCTTTTCAATTCTCCGTACCTGCCGATGAGGAGAAAGCCGAACCGGTGGTCGTCACTTACGGAGAAGATACTCTGCTAATCCCCGCCGACGGCGAGCCCTACTTTCGCGGTTATCCCCGGCAAGCCGTTCCCTGGTCCCATCGAGAATCGGAGACCTGGTTATTGTGGTATATCGTCGACGACCGCCAGACCTATCGCCCTGGCGAGTCGGCGAAGGTTCGCGGCTGGATCCGCAACCTGGAAGAATCTCCTCGCGCGCAACCGACGCTCCACGACGATTACGAACCCGTTCGCTATCGAGTGCTCGATCCCCGGGGCATCGAGATCGCCGATGGAGAGGTCAGCGTCGACGGCTTCGGCGGCTTCGACTTTGACTTCACCGTCCCCGACGAAGCCAATCTGGGAAGGGCGTCCATCGAATTGTCCACCACTCTGGATGATGAGGAGTACGAACACCGCCACACCGTGTCATTCGAGGAGTTTCGACGCCCGGAATACGAGGTAGACGTCCACAGCGATGAAGGGCCTCATTTCGAAGGAGAGACGGCGCGCTTCGAGGTGGAGGCGAACTATTATGCCGGTGGAGCGGTCAGCGAAGCTGCCACGACGTGGCGGTTCTCGCAGCACACGGTCACCTATCGTCCGCCCGGTTGGGAGCGCTGGTCCTTCGGGGAGTGGAGACCCTGGTGGCGGTATCAGGCCGGGGCATCCGAATCATGGACCAAAGAAGACGAGACGGACGCCGCCGGCCGCCATGCGGTGGAGATCCTCCTCGAGGGCAGTGAGCGCGGCTTCGCGCAGCGCCTGCGAGCGAGCGCCTCCGTGCAAGACGTCGATCGCCAGAGCTGGACGGACTCCGACTCGGTGCTCATCCATCCCGGGTCCCTATATGTGGGCCTGCGCTCGAATCGGGGATTTCTATCCTACGGCCGGCCCTGGGAGGTGGAGGCCCAGGTCGTCGATCTCGACGGAGAGATCGTCGAGGGCCGTTCCGTAGAGATGGTGTTGCGTCGCGATGATGGCGAGGATCGATCCGAGGTCGACCGATGTGGCCTGCAGTCGGCACAGGACCCCCAGGGTTGTTCCTTCGAAGATCTGGCGCCCGGTCGATATGTGGTGGCCGCCCGCGTGGAGGACGATAGAGGGCGGGTATCAAAGAGCGAGACCTCCGTATGGGTCTCGGGACAGATCTGGAGCGATAGCGAGTCGGCGAGCGAAGACGAGTTGGTGTTGATCCCCGAACAACAGAGCTTCGCTGCCGGTGACCGAGCACGCTTCGTCGTGCAGGCGCCCTATTATCCGCTTCGCGCCTCCGTCGATCTTCGTCGCGAAGGTCTCTACGAACGAATGGAGGTCACGCTCACCGAAGAAGATCCGATCCTGGAATTCGATATCGAGGAGTCCATGATCCCCAACGTCCACCTCGAGATCGTGGCCACCGGCAAGGGCGACGCCTATCGGATGGACCACCACCTTTCGGGCTCCTACGAGGTCCGCGTCGATCGGTCGGCCCGAAAGCTCGGCGTGGAGGTGGAGCCCGCCAAAGATCGACTGCCCTGGGGAGAGAGTGCCGAAGTCGAGGTACGCGTCGTCGACCCCTCGGGGGATCCCGTCCAGGGCGCACAGGTCTTGTTATTCGCCGTAGACGAGTCCGTCCTGGCCCTGTCCAATTATATCCTCCATGACCCTCTGGCGACCTTCTATCCATGGCGAAACTCGGGGATGGGGGACGTCGCAAGCCAACAGTGGTTGCTCTTTCCAGGCGATAAAACTCTGGAACACTACGACAGGCCGATTCGATGCCATAACTGCGCCTATGGCTACGGGGCTGGCGGGGCAGGATCGGGCAGTGCCGTCGTACAGGGAGGCGCCGGCGGTCTGGCCGTGGACGCCACGATCGATCCACGGGAGGTCTTCGACGCCCTGGCGTTCTTTCGAAGCGATCTCATCACCGACGCCGACGGCCGCGCCTCGGTGACGGAAGCGATGCCGGACAGCATGACCCGCTATCGGGTGATGGCCGTGGCCGTAAAGGGAGATCACTACTTCGGCCGGGGACAATCTCATATTACCGTTCGCAGGCCGCTGATGGTCAGCCCCTCTCCACCTCGGTTCGTAAACGTGGGCGACCGCTTCGACTTTCCCGTGGTCATCCACAATCGCGACGACCGGGCCAGGACCGTGGACCTCGCCATGCGTTCCAGCGCCGGGTTGGAGTGGACGGAGGCTCCGGGACGTCGCGTGGAGGTGCCGGCCGACGATCGAGTGGAGGTGCGGATCGCCGCCCGGGCCACCCGCGCCGGCACCGCCGAAGTCGAGATCGTCACCGCCTCCGAAGAACTGAGCGACGCCGTCTTCTCCACTGTCCCCATACTCACGCCGGCGACCACCGAGGCTTTCGCAACCTACGGCTCCATCGGCACAGACGATGAGGACGCCCTGTTGCAGGCATTGCAGATCCCCGCCGACGTCTATCGCGACCACGGCGGGCTCGAGTTCTCTGCCTCGTCGACCCAGCTTCAGGCCCTGACGGACGCCTTCATCTATCTCGTCAACTACCCCTTTCAATGCTCGGAGCAAATCGCAAGCCGCGTGCTCTCCGTTCTGGCGCTTTACGATGTACTCGAAGCCTTCGAAGTATCGGACCTTCCGGAACCGAAAGCCCTGCAGGCATCGATGAATGAGTGGATCGACGAATTGGTCCAGATGCAACGCGGCGACGGGGGCTTTGGTTTCTGGCCGACCTCCCGTGTTTCCTCGCCATATAACTCCGCCCACGTCACGCTGACCCTTTGGCGAGCCCACGAGGCGGGATACGCGGTGCCGCAGCGCGTATTTACGCGGGCGAAGACCTACCTGGGCGATATCGAAGAGCAGATCGCCCACTACCATCCGCGGGCGGCGATGGCCGTCGAGGCATATGCCCTGCATGTGCGCCATGAGATGGGTGATGTGGAACGTCGGGATCTCGTCGAATTCGTGACCCGCCATGGCGTCGACGATCTTCCGCTGGAGGCGCTGGGCTGGCTGCTTCCCCTGAGTCGGGATACGGATTTCGAGGAGCGTTTCTTGGCGCGCATCACCTCCCAGGCACAGGAGACGGCGTCGACCGCCGAATTCCAGGAGACCTATACGGAAGACGTCCATCGCATCCTGCATACCACCCGGCGCACCGACGCGGTGGTGCTCGAGGGATTGATGAGCGTCGATCCGGACCACCATCTCATCGAAAAAGTGGTGCGTGGCCTGCTGGCTCATCGAAGCCGGGGGCGCTGGACGAATACCCAGGAGAACGTCTTCGTCTTGCAGGCACTGCGCCGCTATTTCGACCTCTTTGAGTCGGTGGAGCCCGGCTTCGTCGCCCGGGCCTGGCTGGTAGAAGATCAGATCGCCGAACATACCTTTGAGGGCCGCTCGACAGAACGCTACTCCGTGGAGGTGCCCATGAGCTTTTTGCACGACACCGACGGCGGAAATAATGTGGTCCTTCAACGCGACGGAGAGGGTCGAATGTACTATCGCCTGGCCATGAGCTACGCCCCGAAGTCCCGAGAGCTGTCGGCGCTGGACCAGGGATTCTCCGTGGAAAGGCGCTACGTTGCCATCGACGACGAAGAGGACGTGCGCCGCACCGATGACGGCTGGGAGATCCGGGCCGGCGCCCGGGTCCAGGTAGAGCTGACGATGACCATCCCCGCGCGCCGCTATCATGTGGCGCTCGTCGACTGGCTCCCCGCCGGGTTGGAGGCCGTCAATACTTCACTGGAGGTCAGCGAGGTGGAAGGTGACCTGGCCGGCACGAGCACAGACGAACGACGCTCGGTCTGGTGGCAGCGCCCCTGGGTGGAACACGAAAATATGCGCGACGAGCGCGTCGAGGCGTTCTCGTCACTGGTCCACGAGGGAGGCCATACCTATCGCTACGTCGCCCGGGCCACCACCCCCGGGGAGTTCATCGCCATGCCGGCCAAAGCGGAGGAGATGTATCACCCCGAGACCTTCGGTCGCAGCTCCACGGAGGTCATCCGCGTCGTGGAATGATCGATGGCCTGCCAGCCGGGAGGCTCCGATCTTCGAGAATCAATATCTCGTGTTTCGGCCGTGGTCATGGACCGAAGGGTGGACAGGCTGTTCGAAATCGAAGACCAGATTCTCCAACCATCCTGATGAGAGGCTGCCAAGCGGGTGGAGGCGATCGAGATCATCGAGGCGACGGAAACTTCGCCAGCCCATCTCGTGGAGCAGTGCGACCACCTCCCGATAATCCGTGCCTGCTGCTTTCATGGCAATGGGATTGAGCTCCATCAACATCCGGGGACGATAGGTACGGATGAATCCGGTGGCGCCGCGAAGGGCGGAGAGCTCGTTACCCTCCACGTCGAGCTTGATGAAGACCCGGCCCGGAAGGTCCAGATTCTGCATAATGTCATCGATACGCACCTGGCGCACCTGGATTTTCTTGTGGTGACTCCGGGCAGAGAAGTCGGCGAAGAGTCCCGCTCGGCCCGATGACTTCCTGGGCACGAAGAATTCGGTTTCTCCCCGTCGTTCCCCGCAGGAGTCGGGAAAGACTCGAAACTCTCGAATCTCGCTCGCCTCCAGACTTCGAGCCACCAGTCGATGGAGATCCGGCTGGGGCTCGAAAGCAAGCACCAGACCCCGGGGGCCCAAGAAATGAGCGGCGGCCACCGAGAAGGCTCCGTGGTTTGCGCCGATATCGACGAAGGTATCTCCCGGGGAGAGAAATCTGGCGAGCACACTGTTGGCGCCGACGAGCTGATGCAGCTCGCGGGGTACCTGCAACATCCTGGGGTCGTCGGGATTTAAATAGATCCTGTGCCCGTCGACCTTTATCGAAAGCGGTGTGGAGTTGAACGTCTGATGCAGCCGGGAGGTCAGCCGAAAAGCGGTGGCCCCCGCCAGGACTCTTCCGGGAAACCAGGATTGAGAACGACAGAAGTGGGCAAAGAGACGAAACGACGTCGGGAGTTGCTCCTGGGCCCAGCGATGGGTCATCCAGTCCACGACCTTTCGGCGATAAAGCCAGGCCCCAGTGGGATAGAGGCCGGCGAAGTTATGATAGGCCCACCTGGCTGCTCGGCTTCGTTTGATGGTTGACTCGAGCTTCACACGCGGCTCCCCGTCAGCTCATATGGACCGACACGACCTAGTTGTACTGAATTGTCGGAACGCGCTGCGGAGAGTCCACCGCTTTCGGTCATTCAATAGACGTTTCCATAGGGAGTCATTCGAAATCCGCAGCCCTCTTCCAGGCATTCCGGATTGGGCTCCAACTCGTCGATGGGTGTTCCCTCTTCGGAGTTGGTGTGGATGATATTGATATAATAGGTCGTATGTGGTTCGAGGCCGCACCGGTTCGAGTCGTCAATCGAATCAGAACCACCCCAGCGAAAATTACTTACCATGGACGCCAGATAACAGCCCGGCCCCATCTCGGCCTCGATGGCCTCCTGGTTGAAGTCTCCGGGACAGGTGGAGAAGGTCACCAATTTTCGTCGATTGATGAGCGGATGGGCCTGGGGAATATTGAAATCCAACAGTCCCTGATCATCGGCGGGGAGGTCTGCACTGTCGATTTCGAGGGCGATATATTGTCGACCCTCGTTGAGATTGGGTTGAATTCCCATCACCCGCTGGTTTCCGGACTGCTCGGCCCAGGTAAAGGGATAGACCCCCTCGAAATAGGAACAATCCGCGTCGTGCATCCATTGTCCGTAGGCCCCGCTCATGGCGTCGCCGTAGCGGCAGGTCTCGGGGCCCGTGGTCAGGCGCATCCACTCGTCGGGTAGCGTTCGCCCCTCACATGGATCGGAGGGAGTCGGCTCTCCGGCGTCGGGCTCTCCGGCGTCGGGTTCTCCCGCGTCGGGCTCTTCCGCATCCGGCTGGCCAGCATCACTCGCCGTATCGCCTCCGCCTACATCTTCTGCAGGAGGCCCGGATGCTGTATCACTATCGGAGGCATCTTCTTGCTGCCCTGACGTATCTTCCGTCCCGACATCCTCTCCGTTGTCGTCGTCATAGCCCGTGACCTCACTGCTGCACGCAGCCGTCAGCACTAGCAATCCAATCACTATTATTCTCATCAACAGTACAACCTTTTCTTCAGGCTGGTGGGACAAGGCGATGACCAAACGTCAACGCCCCGGTGACCGAGACCACCGGGGCGAGAAGATTCGATTCCGAGAAACCTCAGTTCGTCTCCTGGAAGATCTCGAAGGTCTCCAACGTCTCCAACTCCACGGTGGCCTTGAGACCACCGTCGTCGAGTCCTGGCGGGATGTCGGGACGTGGCGTCCAATTGACGGGATTGGGATGCTCCTCGCCGGGGTTGGTGCCCAACGTGAGCGCCGTCGCCACCGTGCCCTGTACGCGCAAGGGTACTACCGCCAGGGGGGGACGAAGGGGCTTGACCGGAAGTTTGTCGGAGTCGATGCCGTCGAAGTCTCGAAAGACATAGGCATCAGAGGCCGCTTCCAATTCGTCATTATCCTGTCCCTCCATCTTGTCGATGGTGGCCTCGAAGGTGGTGTCGAAGGAGCCGGCCTCGAAGGTCAATTTCAAGCCGTCCTCGAATTCCAGGACCTTTTCATTTTCATCGAATGTCGCTCGGTGGGGATAAGACAGTGCCATCATTCCTCCATTTGAGGTTGTTGTGATTGGAGTTCTTCCAATTTTCTTTCTATTGCCGTTGCGGCTTGTTTATTGCCGATTTCCCGGTAGGTAGCAAGGGCCTGTTCGAAATATTCTCCGGCGCGCTTCGGCTGCCCATCGAGGTGCAAGGCCAAGCCGAATTTTTCGCAGGCGTGAGCTTGTTGTTGCTTCGGCTGCTCGGAACTATCGTTGACCTCCAGCGCGCTTTCGAAGGCGCAAATCGAGGAGCTGAAATCTTGCGAGGCCAGATGGACCTCTCCGAGGGTTACGAGACCGATAAACCTTGCTTGTTCGTCTCTCAGATTGCGAGCCATCTCCAGTGCGTACTCTGCGTGCTGCAGCGCCTCCTGATATTCTCGGCGAGCCACATGGACGTCCGCAAAACAAAGCGCGACGTGCTGTAATCCACGGCGGTCGTCAATCCTCTCGAATACGTCTTTCGCGCGATGACAATACGCGAGGGCGTCATCGAGTCGCCCCAACTCCTGTGCCGTCGCCCCTGCCATTCTCAGACAATGCCCGAGCCCCCGTCGGTGACCGGCCCGCTCCAGGAGCGGTACGGCCTCGCCATAGGCTTCGAGGGCCTGCTCGAATTCGGACAAATTCCAGTGAAGACTTCCCCGAGTATAGAGACAGCGGCCCAATTCCACGTCGTCTTCGAGCTGTCTCCAGACCGACTCTGCTTCTTCGAGAGATTCGAGCGATGCTTGGAAATCGCCGAGGTGCTGCAAGTTCATGGCCAGCGAATTCAGGGCCACTCCCCGAACGCGGGAAGAGGCGCCGGCCTCCGGTCTGTGGAGAACCTCTTTCAATCGACGAGTGGCGGAGTCGTAGTCACAGGCCTTCTGATCGATCTCGGCGGTACGAACGGAAATTCGCAGGGCAAGTTTCGTCAGTCCTTGTTGAATTGCAGCTTGTGCCGCCAACTCATAATACTGGCGGGCCCCATCCAACTCGGCGCAGGCCTCGGCGAGGTCAGCGCGAAGAGCCATCGCTTTGGCGTCGTCGCCGAGTTCATCAAGTATATCTGCTGCGGCGTCGTATTGGCCGGTCTGAATCAAGATCCGAGCCAACCCGCGGCGAACGCTCGACGAGGTCTGGTCATTGGCCCTGGCGCGGCGAAGGCTGTCGTGAGCGCGCCGCCAGAAGTCGATGGCGTCGTCGACGGCATAGCGCCGCTCGGCGGCGCGAGCGGCCTGGATGAGATAGGGGAGGGCACGCCCCTGCTTACGGCCGGCCAGAAAATGCTCGGCGATGCGCGAAGCCTGGGGCTCGATCTCGTCAGCGTAGTAGATCTCGAGGGCTTCGGCGATGACACGGTGGATCTTTCGGGCGGCGCGCTTGCTGCCGTATCGCTCAACCAGCGCGCGGTGCACGAAGCCGTGCTCGAAGACGACGGCCTCTTCATCCCAGCTTTCGGCGTCGCGCAGCCAGCCGTCGTCGATAAGCCGGTCAAGCAGCTCGTCCATCTCGTCGAGCAGATCGAAGTTGGACTCCCGCTCCAGGATTTCTTCCAACAATTCCAGGGGAACCCGGGCTCCGATCAGGGCGGCGCGCACCAATAAGTCCTGCTCCCCTTCTCTGTCGCGGAGCCTGCGCAACCTGGCGTCGAGCACGCCGTCGAGATCTTCGGGCAAGGTGGGTGTGCCGACGAGCTCCCAACCACCGGTCTCGCGACGCAGGCTGCCCTCGGCGACCATATTCCGTAGTAGTTGCAGTGTGTACAGCGGGTTGCCGCCGGCGAGCTCAGCGATCTGCGAGGCGGCGTCGGTGGAGATGCCGGGCAAGGCGCGCTTGACCAGCGTTTGCACGTCGTCGTCGCCCAGGGGTCGGACCTCCAGGCGATAGAATTGCTCGCGCAACGTCACGGCCAGCGAAGAGGCGATGGTCTCCGTCATTTGCGGCCCGTCGCCGTCGGACTGTGCCGCGGCGTTGCCGGTGCGGATCGACATCGCCACCAGAAGCGGCTCCTTCATCTCGGCCAGGTGCATGGCCAGCCGGGAGTTGAATTCGTCATCGAAGGGTCGATCGTCGCGCAGATCGTCCATCACGATCAGCGTCGGCTCGTCTTTGACGCTCCAGCGAATCACCCGCATCAGGGTTTCGTATAGGATCGCCCGGTCCTGTGCGGCGAAGTCCGTCCGCTCGCCGGTCTCCCCGACCTGGGGACGCAGAAATTGCCGCAGTCTCGAGCGCTGGCTACGGGTCAGTCCCGTGTGGCCCTCTTCGGCGTCGCCGCGCTCTTCGGTGATCTCGTCGAGACGAGTGTCGATGGCCTCCCAGGGTTCGCCGACGACTCCCAGCAACTCCTCCAGGGCCTGCTTGAGTGCCGCCAGAGGCCCGAGGTGGCCCTCGGCGTGAAAACCGCGAACGACCCGATAACCCGACTGCTCTGCTCGCGTCTCGTACCACCGCAACAGCGTCGACTTTCCGACGCCCCCGGGACCTTCCATGGAGATGACCGCCGGATCCCCGGAATCCAAAGCCTGCTTCAGAATTTCCTGCAGGAATCCTCGGGTCTGTTTTCGGCCCACAAGCCCCGGCCGAAAGCGCTCCAACTCCGCAGACTCCATGGCCTCCAGGCTCGGCACAGTGGCGGCCAGAGTCCGCTTCGCAAATTCCCGAGACTCCGGAGGACGTCGTTGGTCCTCGCCGAAGGCTGTCTTTCCTGTAGCGCCGTATGCGTCGGCCAACTGACGCAACCGCCTTGCGAGTACGGGGGCCTCCGGTCCACGCTCATCTTCGTCTTTCGCCAATAGTTGGAGGCACAACTGTTCGACCTCCGTCGGGATCTCCATCTGTGGCGCCACCTCGCTCAGCGGCGTCGGCTCCTTCATGACGTGAGCCTGCATCTGACCGAAGATCGACTCGCTGGGAAAGGGATGTCGACCGGTCAGCATCTCGTAGAGGACACATCCCAACGAGTAGAGGTCGGTGGCGGGAGCGAGGTCGGCGCAGCGAAATTGTTCGGGGCTCATATATTGGGGTGTGCCCACCAGGGCGCCCGTGGCGGTGACGGTTCCCAACTCGCCAGTATCGTCCTGGACCGCCTTTGCGAGACCAAAATCGAGCACCTTGACTCGTTCTACGCCCTCGTCACGACGAATCATGACATTCGACGGCTTGAGGTCCCGATGGAGGATGCGAAGTTCGTGGCTGGCAGCAAGGGCGGAGGTGATCTCGGCGGCGATGTGGAGGGCTCGCGACGCCTCCAGCGCCCCTTCGCGCTCCAGCATCTCATCGAGCGGCTCTCCCTCCAGAATCTCCATCGCCATATAGGGGCGACCGTCCGGGGTCTGTCCGAAGTCAAAGACCTCGACGACGGCGGGATGATTGATCCGAGTGCTGGCTTTCGCCTCACGAAAAAACCGCCGCACGGAGATGTCGTCGTCACCGACGGCGCTGATCAACTTGACGGCAACGGCCTGACCGGTGGCCTGGTGCTCTGCGGCAAAGACCACTCCCATCCCACCCTGACCGAGGGGCTTGACCAGCGTATAGCGCCCGTCGATGACCGTCCCCGAGCCAAGACCGTCGGGCAATCGAAACAGGCGACTTCCGTCAATGGGACACCGAAACTTATTCTCCAACTCGTCGGTGCTATCCAACTCCCGGTCGCACTCGGCACAAAAATAAACGGTACTGCGATCCATTATTTTTCCAACATCCAACGATCCAGAATGACCCGGAGGGGATCACACGAGCAGGCAGCAATTCATTCACTGCTGCGATGATGGTCCATCGGAGGTGGAGCGTCAACTATTCAGGGATGCGAGGACAGGGAAAGTAACCGAGGACATCGACGCTGATTGAGCCCGGCTTGAACTGTGGTATACGATATTCGTTCTCGATGGCATCGACTTCTCCGTGAGATACTTCATGAAAAATTTTCGCTTTCTCATCATTCTCGCCGCACTTTTGATTTTCGTTGGCTGCAGTAGCGACGCAGACGTCGACGCAAACGAGAATGACTCCGATGTTGGCGAGCAGGCCGACACGAACGGTGGTGACCAGAGTGATACGGGCGCCGACACGGGTGCCGACCTCGACACCGGCACGGATACGGGCGCCGACACGGATACCGACCTCGACACCGGCACGGATACGGGCGCCGACACGGATACCGACCTCGACACCGGCACGGATACGGGCGCCGACACCGGCACGGATACGGGCGCCGACACCGGCACGGATACGGGTCCCGACTCCGGCCCGAGCACAGACGCGAGCACCGACGTTGACAGCGGTCCAGGACCGGGAGCCAGTTGTGGTGGCATCGTAGGTGAAGAGTTTTGCCGGGACGACGAATTCTGTCGCTACGAACGCGAAGAAGGAGTGTCGACCTGTATGGCCAACGGCATCGGGGAATGCACGACGATGCCCACGGACTGTACCGGCGAAGACGACCCGGTCTGCGGCTGCAACGGCCAGACCTACAGCAACGAATGCCTCGCCAACGCCGACGGAGTCGACGTGTTGACGACGGGCCCCTGCCAATTGTGACCCCGGAGTCGTCTCTCTGCCGAATACGGCTCAGGACTTCCGCCGAGCACCACTAGGGACCACCCAACGCTCTTCGGAGACGATGTTGAAGCCCACTCGATCCGTATCCATTCTCGGACTGGAAAATAGAGCTTTCGGAGACGATGTGCTCCCGCGCATCGGCAGTCCTGCGCAGTCCGTCGCAGCGACTGCCGATAGCGGGGACGCTATCGTCTCCGAAAAACCATTTTTATGATACGGATCGAGTGATTGAAGGGGAAGTTGATCGGAGAACGCCGGGATGTCCCGTAGGCCCTAAGTGACGTTGTACTACTAAAGCGCGAGCTTGACCTTGGAGTCCATGGTCACCCGGTAGCGAAAGTTCTCCTTTCGGGTCTCGCCAGGCTTCAGTGTTACGGGGATGCGCAAAAACCCGTCGCGGTCCGGCTCCGCAGCTCCTGCCTCCACGGATACGTCCACCTCGGCGAGCTCGGAGACGGGGACGCGCTCGACGATTTCGAAGCGCTCGGGCTTCGCGCCGAGGTTGCTCAAGTAGAGGGTGACCTCGCGGTCGAGGCGTTGCTTTCCGGTGATGCGGGTGCGGTCGCGGCTCTCGTCGACGCGCCGCTGGACGCGGACCGTATGATTCTGTCCGAAGCCGATCTGGAGCTGGTCGCCGACGGCGACGAAATCCTGGCGGCTCCTGCCGGCATATTCACGGTCGCGGATCAGAGTCAGGGGCCCGGCCAGAAGCGGGGCCGGACCCGTCCACGTCCCGGTGGCGACGAGGTGGGGTGACGCCGTCAACTCACCATATACATCCTGCGTAAGCTCCACCTCCAATTCGGCGCGTCCAAACTCCAGGCGCAGCGCCGAACCGTCGGCGGGAATCGTCGCCTTTGCTCGAGCGGAGAAGACCAGGGGCCGTCCGCCGTCGTCGATGCCGGGCATCTCGTCCACCGATCGGCGGGCGTCGGCCAGATCGTCGATGGCCTGCTCCCGCACCTCGGCCTGGATGGTCCGCCGCTCCTCTTTGGTCTTCTCGCGGGCCTGAAGAATATCCTCGTCCAATAGAGGCGGCGACGACGGCTTCGTCAGCCGGGCCGTCGAGAAATAGGCATCGACGTCCACCCACTCCTCGCCGGTGGCCTGCCACACCGTGGCCTCCGTGATCACCGTGAGCCTCTGGGTGTCTCGATCGACGCGGGCGACGTGAGATGGGCGCCACAGCGCACAGGGCACGAAATACTCGAATTCCAGGGCCACTTCACCAGCCTGCGCCGCCTCCAATTGCACTTCGACGAGGGCCTTCATCTTCGGCTCTTCTTGAAGCGAACGGCGCCACAACTTTTCGGCTCGATCGACTCTGTCCGTCAACTCCGCAGCCTCGGTATTGACCTGGCGCAACACCTCGGTCTTCTCGGAGATCTTCTCGCGCACCGAGGTCAACGCCTTACGCCAGGACTTTGCGTCCAGCGCCTTTCCGCCCGGATTTTCGGCAAGGCGATTCAGCAGCTCTCGCTCCAACTCGGCCGTGCGATTGAGCGCGAGCTTTATGCGTCTTCGAAGAGCGTTCTTTTCGGCCAGTTCCCCTCGGAGTGCCTGAACCTTTTCCCGGAGCTCGCCATGGTCCTCAGATCTGCCGTCCATTTCGGTATCGAATACGCGCTCCACCTGGCAGGCCTTGATCACCGCCTCATTCGGGCTGTCGTCCGTTATGCGTGCCGCCAGCGAGTCGTCGTCGACGACGGCGCTGAAACCACGCAACACAAAAACGTTGAGCCCCTCTTCGACCTCTACGGTGGCGACGCGACAGACCCGGGCCCGGTCTTCGAAGAAGGTCACGGACCGGGCACGAGTATCGATGGGTTCAGGATTCACGGCGATTGCCTCCTACGAGCTCATGGCGAGCCCGGATCTGAATTTGATAACTATATTCCAATCGGGCCTCTCCCGCCTCGGGCACCGAGAGGGTCCAGGCTCTTCCCCCGCGAATCGGTCGTCCCCGCTCGCTCTGATCGTAGGATCTGCCCTTCGGCGACTCCGACTCCAGTGTTACGACCACCGAGTCGTCGTCGGTGACGGGCAGGCGCTCCAGCACTTCTACGTTTAGGGCGTAACCGAGGCTTGAGCGAAGGTGAACCTCCACGTCGTGAGTCAGCACCCGCTTTCCCTTGAGCAGACCCTCCACGTCTTCGTCGAAGCGGGCGTTGCGCACCACCTGGATACGCTGCTCCGTCCCCAATCCCAGGCGGACTTCGCCACCGCGGTCGACGCGCTCGAGTTGGGTGCGCGCTGCGAAATCTCCGTCGATGAAGATCTGAGCCGGCCCGTCCAGAAGCGCCACGTCGAGGGGATTGCGGAAAAAGATCTCTCGATACACAGCCTGGTCCTGTCGGGGCACGCAGCGAAACCTCCACTCTCCCGGCCCCTGCCCATCGAGAAGTCGCATCTTGTGGACCAATCCGTCGGAAGGGATATCAAAGACCCCATCGCCGTCGTAGCGATAGTCGAAGTGGCCGCGCGAAGACCTGGGGTCGACGGCCGCTGTCGGGGCGTCACCGCCGACGGAGATCGCACCAACGCCATGAGCTGCGCCGGGCGATGGGGGACGATAGAGTTGGCCGCGATTTGTGCTCGTCGGTCCACCGAGGCGAAGGTCCTGAAAATCGAGCCATTGCTCGTCGGGCTCGATCTCGGAGGGAGGAGAAATCTCAGACTGCGTCGGACCTTGCTCAGGTGGCGCCGACATCCTGCGGCGCATCTTCTTAGACGGTCCGCCACCGGGCGCCGGCGCGGGACGAGACATGGGCGCCCGGGGCGCCGCCTCGCTCCTCATCGCGGAGCGAAGAGAACCCGTCGTCGACGCCCCGAACGCTTCCACCTCGCCGGTGGATGGTCCCGAAGGCCCTGCTCCCAGCGAGTCTGAATCCATGGCGATTTCACCATCCGTACGAGGCGGACTGCCGTATTGTACCGAGGCTTCCTTCGCGACTATCCCTTCCGTCGCGTCCACCCCTCCGCCGTCGGCCAACCTCTTTCGCGCCTGATCGTAGCTTCGAAACAGCTCCTCTCTTCCCTCGGGAGCCGGGCGATATCCGCTGGGCTTCGGCGCCTGGCGCCTACCGATGCGAAGAGAGGTCAACTCCGGGAGTCGGGCGTCCAGGTCGAGCTCCGCCGTCGACAGCGACAGCTCCACCCCTGTCCAGTCCACACCACTTCGCTGAGCCACCAACCCTTCCACCTCGAGCTTCACCCGGCTGGTCTCGGAGTCTAACCCGATTCGATAGGCGGGCCACCAACGTGCGGCGTCGACGACATAATTGAGCTCGAAATACTCCACCCCCTCCACGCCCAGAAGCTGAACCTCCGCCTCCCAGGTCGTGACGTCCGTTCCGGCCCGACTCTCCTCGGAGGTCTGACTATCTTCGACCAGGGCGGCCTGGAATTCTTCTTTGAGCTTTTCGTACTCCTCTCGTAACTGCCGGACTTCGGCCTGGAGTTTCTCTACGCCCTCGTCGGCAAGCCCCGACAACAACAGAGCGGCCTCCACCTGTTCGCTCACCCCCTCCTCTCGCAGTCGCTTGGGCTCTCCCGGCGACGGACATAGGGCTTCCCAATGGCGAAGGCGGCCGTTGCGCTCCTTGATCTCATTGTCCAAAAAACTCAGCCGCGCCTGAAGACTCTGGACTCGTTCCGAGGTGGGACCGGGCTGGGCCTCCACGTCGGGAAGTCTGCGTCTGGCTACGACCACACCAGGTCGTCCCTCTCCGGGACCGAGGGCGACGCGATGGGAGCCCTCCCGAAAGCGATCTTTCATGCCCGTCACCACACAACAAAGGTCTCCCGTGACCTCCTCGGGCAACATAACGCGCCGGGTCACCACCGCCCCCCGGGCGTGAACCACGACCCGCGAGATTTCTCCGTCACATTCAATTTTCTTCACGGCAACCCACCATGATTGGAGTCGGTCCCGTTCCGGAGAACGGGACAAGATGGTTCGGTTTTTCTGTGCACAACGGCGTCAATTTATCACAGGGATCAGGCGTTGAGAATCCACCTCCTTTGCGATCGCCGGTTCGGGGTAATCCGTACTTCCCACCCCGGCCTCCCTTTGGTCGGACCGGGGACTGCCGATAGCGGGGACGCTATCGTCTCCGTGCCTCGGCAAACAAAGCCTCGGCGGCGCGGAGACGACAAACACGCGCAACTTCGATGGAGGGTGGTGAAGGTTGGGTGATGATTCGCATCGGGGTTCTCATTGGCTCGTGGGAAACTCCCTTCGCACGCTTCGACGCATCAGGCGCTCGAAGACCGAGGGAGCCAGACGGTGGACCCACCAGGACAGCCTCGCCGTGCGCCCCACGAGGATCATCGGCTGGCGATCGTCGACGGCATCGACGATGGCCCGTGCCGCCTCGCCAACGTCCATCTCGTTGGCGCCGTCGGTGGCGTGGCTGCGAAATTGGGTGTTGAGATAGCCCGGACAGACGAGGCTGACCGAAACCCCATCGGCGGCGACCTCACTCCTCAAAGATCCGAAGAATCCGTGAAGCGCGTGCTTGCTGGCCGCATAGGCGCTGCGTCCGGTGAGGGGAGCAAAGCCGGCTACGCTGGAGACGGCGACGATGCGGCCCGCTCTGCTCCGAAGGCTCGACAACGCTGCCTCCGTCATACGCACAGCCCCCAGAAAATTGACGTCCAATACGCGCTCCACCTCCTGAGCGTCGCTCTCCTCGAAGAGAGCCCGAAGGGCGACGCCGGCGTTATTATACAATACGTCCAGGCCGCCGAATTTACGCCTGGCGAGGTCGACGGCGCGGCGACAATCACGCAAATTCGAGACGTCAGCTTCCACGCGAATCGCCTCGCAGCCCAGCGCCCGGGCCATCATATAACTTCGCTCCAGCCCCTGAGGGTCGCGATCGACGAGCACCAGGGAATGCCCCTTTTCGGCGTGGGCCCGAGTCAGCGCACAGCCCAGACCTCCGCCGGCGCCGGTGATCAGAATCACCCGCTCCTCCTCCGTGGGTCTTCGGGCGCGTCGATATCGCTCGAAGGCCTCGTCGCTCGTCAACTCCGGGCGGTACCCGAACTCCTCGACGAGCCTTCGGTTGTCCAATACCGGTCGGTGCTTCAAGAACAAGGTCTGCTCCGGCCCGTAGGGGCTTGCGCCGAGCATGGACAGCCCGGACAGCGCCGCGCGCACCAACCTCTCGGGAAGAGGCAGATAGCGATTTCCCATCCGATGGGCGATCTCCTCGAGGCTCAACTCGCCATCGCCGGTGAGGTTGTAGATCCCCGACTTTTCGGTCCTCAGCCCATGGGCGATGGCGCCCACCACGTCGTCGTCGGAGATGATGCAAAAGGGAGAGTCAGCCCCCCGGATTCCGGGCACCATCGATTGTTCGAAGAGCCCCGTGATCTGGTTGTCCGTGGTGGGACCCAATACGGTGGAGACCCGAAAGATGAGCTGCTTGAGTTGCGGATACTCCTGGCGGGCACGCTGCAGGTCCTCTTCGACGATTCTCTTGTGGTGGGCGTAGGCGAAGACCTCGTTTCCCCGCAAATGGTCGCTCTCCTGGAGGGGCACCGGATTGTCGGGGTGGTAGCCGTAGGCCGCCCCGCTGGAGGTGTAAATGAGCTGGGTTGCGCCGGCGGCCACAGAGCCTGCGACCACATTTCGGGTGCCCTCGACGTCGACCTCGTATTGCAACTGGCGGTGATCTCCCGGCGGCGGGGTCACCATGGCCGCCAGATGGACCACCTGTGTCGGCGAAGTCTTTTCGAAGAGCTCCACCACGGCCTTTCGGTCGCGGATATCCACGTTGCGAAACCGAAGCCTTTCTCTGCCTTGAAGGTCCTCGGGAAGACTACGGATATCCGTGGCCACGATCTCGTCGAACTCCCAGGCCGAATCCTCGCTCAATAGAGCGCGCAGCAATTGGGAGCCCACGAAACCGGAGGCTCCTGTGACGAGAAGAATACGGGATTGGTCCATGACTTCGTCCTATTGGTTATCGCTAGTTTTGCTCGGCGGTGGCGGAAAGACCTTGCCCCACATGCCGGCCATGAACAACCCGGCGATGATATGCCAGATGCCCCACCAACCGGCGATGACGGCCATGCCACCGAGGCCGTCGAAGAACCCGAAGATGAGGACCAGACCGAGCCCGGAGTTCTGGATCGCCACCTCGATGGCCACGGTGCGCCGGTCCTCCACGGACAGTCCGGCTGCCCGGCCGGCCGAATATCCCACCGTCCAGGCCAGCCCGTTGTGGATGGCCACGGGGATGAAGATGATTCCGATCACCGCCAGAAAGGCCTGAAAATTTGCCTGAAAGGCGATGACGATGAGCAATACGAATAAGACGATGGAGATGATCTTGAAGGGCCTGACGGCCCGCAGCGCCAGCCTCGGCCACTTGGCGGCGACGAACATCCCCGCCATCAGCGGCAGGATCAGCACCAATCCCACGTTGATCAGCATCGCCGTCGGGCTCAGATGAAATTCCGTCAGAATCGCTCGTGTATCCTCCGACATGGAGCCCCAGAACGACACGTTGAGCGGCGTCATCACCAGTGCGCCCGTGGTAGATACAGCGGTCACCGAGACAGAGAGCGCCGTATTGGAGCGGCTTAGGTGAGCGATAAAATTGGAGATATTTCCGCCCGGACAGGATGCCACCAGAATCATTCCCAGCGAGATACTCGGCGGAAGGCCCATCACGCGGGTCAGCGCCCAGGTCGCCGCCGGCAGCAGAAGAAATTGGGCGATTAGGCCTATCGCCGGGGCCCGCGGGGTCTTGGCGACGCGTTGAAAATCGGAGACGTGCAAGGACAGAGCGATGCCGAACATGATCAGCCCCAGGATCACGTTGAGCCCGATGAGGCTTCCCGCTTCGAACTGAAGTTCGATTGCGTCGATGGAAGTCGTGGTCATTTCTGCCTTGACGAATATCGCAGTTTGGCGAGAGTGCTCTCCCTGACTCCCGTCATCTATCGCAACGTCGGACAGACCTTTCGCGGGTCTCTCGCCGACGCGTTCGCTCGGAGCCAATGATGAGTAAACCGGCAACAGAGAAAGTCGCAGCTAACGAGACATTTGAAAAGGTCGTAGACCGCGGCGAGCGCGTCTGCATCATCGGCGCCGGTCCTGCCGGGCTGGCCACGGCCCGCTCGCTGGCTCGAAACGGCGTGCTCTACGATCAATTCGAACGCCATCACGACGTGGGCGGCGTCTGGGATATCGACTCCGAGTACAGCAATATGTACGAGTCGGCCCACCTCATATCTTCGAAGAAATCGACGGAATTCCACGATTTTCCCCTGCCCGACGACGCCGCAGATTACCCGGACCACGCCACGATTCAGAAGTATTTTCAGGACTTCGCCGAGGAATTCGGCCTCTATGAGCGGATCCGCTTCGAGGTCAGCGTCGAGGAGGTCGAGCGAGATGGTGAGGGGTGGACGGTGGAGCTCGA
>SLPW01000474.1 GCA_007131755.1 Myxococcales bacterium
AAACCTCGGTTCCACTTCTTAAATCACCGTTCGCCGGTCTCCGATTTACTTCTACTTCCCACTCGACACGTGCCGGGGTTCCAACACGCCTTGCCGGCACCGAAAGTCGTACAACTCAAGTAGAAGTTGAAGGGGAAGTTGATCGGAGAACGGTGATCGGAGAACGCCGGGATGTCCCGTAGGCCCTATGTGATGTTGTATTACTAAGCCGACTCTCGGCGAAGGGCGGGCAAGACGAAGGACTGGCCGACGCTGACGAAGGCGACGTAGAAGAAGCCGAATTGAAAGAGCAACAAGAAGGGGAGGCTGGCCATGGGCTGGCCGGGATCGGCGAGGACGCAAAAGATGGCGTAGGAAAACCAGGCGCCGAAGCCGAACTCCAGAAAGGGGAGGACCGTGGACTTTTTCAGGTAAAGCCGGGAGGTCCAGTTCTTCCTTCCCTGGCCGTCACGGGCGATGGCGTATTTGGGAGTGCGCACGAAGGGGGTCTCGTATTTGAAGATGGCCTCAACGACGCCGCGGGCGTTGTTGAGAGACATGCCGATGCCGAGACCGAGTACGGCGGGCAGAAGCTTGAGCGTCTTCAGCCGCGAGCGGCCCTGTTCGCGCTGGGAGGTCCAGTAGAAATAACAAACCGAAAAGGTGGCTCCGAAGAAGATGGGAAGATCCAAGAGCAGGATCTCGTACCAGCCCTGCTGGATACGCACCAACGTGGCCAGGGGCATCAGCAGGGCCAGGACCACCATCATCAAATAGGCCAGGTTGCCCGTGAGGTGGTAGATGGACTCGATCTTGATCTTCCAGGAAAAATCGCTGCGCAAGACGCGAGGCAAGACCTTGCGCGCCGTCTGGAGTGCGCCCTTCGACCAGCGGTGTTGCTGACTCTTGAAGGCGTTCATCTCCACCGGAATCTCGCTGGGGACGGTCAGGTCGCGAAGAAAGCGGAATTTCCAGCCCTTCAATTGGGCTCGATAGGAAAGATCGAGGTCTTCCGTGAGGGTGTGGTGTTCCCAACCGCCGGCGTCATCGATGGTGGAGCGGCGCCAGATGCCGGCAGTGCCGTTGAAATTGAAGAAGCGCCCCGACCGGTTGCGCGCGGTATGCTCGAGGACGAAGTGCCCGTCGAGCAGCACGGCCTGTGCCTCGGTGAGAAGGCTGAAGTCGCGATTGATATAATCCCAGCGGGCCTGGACCATCCCGATCTCGGGATCGGAGAAGTGGTGGATGGTCTCTCTTAAAAAGTTCGGCTCGGGAATGAAGTCGGCGTCGAAGATGGCTATGAAGTCGCCATCGGCGCAGCGTAGGCCGTGGGCAAGGGCGCCGGCTTTGTACCCATGGCGTCGCTCGCGGTGGATGAGCTCGATATCGATTCCTTGACGCCTCCAGTACTCGACGCGACGCGCCGCGCGCTCGGTGGTATCGTCGGTGGAGTCGTCGAGAACCTGGATGTGGAGCAGGTCTGTGGGATAATCGAGGTGACAGGCGGCGTCGATGAGGCGTTCGACGACGTAGCGCTCGTTGTATAGCGGCAATTGAACGGTCACCCGCGGAAGGTCGCCGTCGGCAAAGCGCCGCAGTGGATTTGGATCTGCGCCGGAGGCGTATTTTCGATACAGACGTACGATGGCGTAGCGGTGACATCCGTACAGCGACAACAAAAACAGTACGGTGAAATAGGCGACCAGTACGGCGACCTGCCAGGTTGCGTAATCCTCAAAGTACGTCATCATGGTTCACGTCGGTTAGGCCGGTGTTGGACCGGCGTTCGGCACGGAGTATCCAGCACCCGGTGCCCAGTACTCATGTAGCAGATGCTCACGGTTCGTTTCCAGTTACGACATCTATGGCCAAGGAAGTAGCGGCAAAGGGGATGGAAGAAGAACAATCGGTGGCGGTCTCTGGCAGCACCTTATGGCCCATAGAGGTTGTGCGCACGATGCGGCCTCATCAGTGGGCCAAGAATGTCTTTGTACTGGCGCCCTTATTCTTCTCCCAGGCCTTTTTGGAATGGGAGCAGGTGCTTCGGGGCGCGGCGGCGACAATTTTGTTCTGCCTCGTCGCCGGTACGGTATATCTGATCAACGATATCGCCGACCGCGATCGGGATCGCCGCCATCCCACCAAACGCCATCGCCCCATCGCCGCCGGGCGTCTTCCCGTGCGCTATGCCGTGGTGGCGGCCTGGTTGTGTGGCGTGGGAAGCCTGTTGGCGGCTCTGGCGTGGCGGCCGACTTTGGCGGCGGTCCTGGCAATCTATCTGGTGATGAACCTCGCCTATTCAAAAGTGCTCAAGGAGTGGGCTTTTGTGGACGTGGGAGTGATCGCCACGGGGTTCGTCCTTCGGATCGTGGCCGGAGGTCTGGCGGTGGGAGTGTTTTTATCGGAGTGGCTGGTGTTGTGCACATTCTTGCTGGCCTGTTTTCTCGCCCTCGGCAAGCGGCGCCACGAATTGGCGCTGTGTCGCGCCGGAGCTGCCAACGGCACTCGCCAGGGGTGGGAGACTTACGAGACGGAGCAGCTCGACGTGGGGCTGTTCTTCGTGGCCGGTCTCACCGTGGCGGCTTATACGATTTATGTGTTGACGGCGTCGCTTCCCGAACTGACGGCTTCTCTTCTCGAACAGCCGCTGCGCACTCGGGCGACCCCCTTTAGCAGTGCTCTTTTGCCCCTTACTATTCCCCTGGTGGTGATGGGATTGGCCCGGTTTTATCAATTGGCCCGTCGCCAGACGCCACACAGCCCCACGGAGGCGATGCTTCGAGACCGGGTGGTGTGGGCCATCGTCGCCGTGTGGGGAACGTCGTTGATGGCGATGGCGTTGTGGTGAGGCAGATAAAAAAAACCGGAGCTATGAGAGCTCCGGCTTTCTCGTCGGTCTTCGCCATCGAAGATCAGTCACGGCTGTCGTTGACCATGTCTTTGAGGTGCGGCGAGGGCTTGAAGCCCACGGAGTACGACGAGGGAATCTCGATCTTGTCGCCGGTGCGCGGATTTCGTCCGGCACGCGCCTTGCGGAATTTGACCTTGAAGGTTCCGAAGTTGGGGTAGGAGAACCGATCGTTGTCGTCGATGGCCCCGGAGACCGTCTCGAAGAGGATGTCGATCAGGGCACGGGTGTCCTTCTTGGTCAGTTCGATGCCCTGGTCGGCAGCGGCGGCGTTAACGGCGTCAATCAGGTCGGATTTCGTCATGGTAATCCTCACGGTAAAAACAGGGGGTGATGAACGAATACAACAAACACTTTCTTGATCGTGGTCTGAGATTGCCCCGCGATCGTCACAGGGGAACTCAAAATTGCTGACTCAGAACTTCAGCGCTGAAACGGGGCGAGCATAGAAATGGGGCGATCCCCTGTCAACCCCTATTTATGCGCCGATCCGCGATGTTTTTGGTGAGTTCTCGGAATTCCCACCCCCCATCTGGGGGAAAATGAGCGCTCAGAGAGTCCGATCTGGTGAAATTCGCAGAATGGAACGGGCTTCATCAACGGTAGCGATGGGACGGCCAAATTTTTCGCTGTGTCGTACAACCCGTTCCACCAGTTGGTAGGAGCCCTCGGCGAGCACACCCTTTTTGAGATAGATATTATCTTCGAGGCCCACGCGTACGTGGCCGCCCATCTCGATGGCGCGGTAGGCAAGGGGCAGTTCGTAGCGACCCACGCCGGCGACGGACCAGGTGCTGCCATCGGGGATGGACTCCACAAGAAAGTTCAGGTTGCGCTCCGAGGCCCCCATGGCCCCGGGGACGCCGAGGACGAAGTCGAAATGAAGGGGAAGCTCCAAAAGCCCCTCGTCACAGAGCCGCAGGGCGGTGTCGATCATCGCCGTGTCGAAGACCTCGATTTCGGGACGGATCCCGAGGGCCCTCAATCGCCTTGCGATGGTGCGAATCATGGGAAGGGAGTTGAGGAAGACGTCGTCGCCGAAGTTGACGGTCCCCGTGGTCAACGTGGCCATGTCGGGGCGAAGGTCCAGCGCCTCGATGCGCTCTTCGACGCTCATTCCCACGGCACCGCCGGTGGAGAATTGCACAAGGATATCCGTGCGCTCTCGGATAGCAGTGAGGATTCGCGCGAAGGTGTCCCGATCCTGGGTGGGGCTGCCGTCGTCGCGGCGACCGTGGACGTGGACCATGGTGGCGCCGGCCTGGCGGCATCGCCGGGCCTCCTCGGCGATCTCTTCGGGAGTGTAGGGGACGTAAGGGGTATGTTCGCGCATCGTCTCGGCGCCGACGACGGCGGCGGTGATGATCAGCGCACCAAGGGGGTCACTCATGGCGTGAACTCCGTCGCAGGGGGAAGTCAGCGATTGGGGACCACGCAGGTTCCGGAGGCTCGGCACAGCACGATCGGTTCCTCGAGGACTCTGGCCTCGGAGGGATTGTCCGGATTGCGGGTCAGCTCGATGACCTTTCGGGCCTCGAACTCCATCTTGCGGCTCGTATTGCCCACGTCGGTGATGGTGCCCCTGGCTTCCACGTAGTCGCCGGCGCGAAGGGGCGCCAGAAATTCGACGGAGTCGTACGCTCGAAATAATCCTTCGTCGCCGTCGTGGCGGATCAATAACTCCGTGGCTACGTCGCCGAAGAGTTTGAGCAAAAAGGCGCCGTCTACGAGTTCACCGGCATAGTGGACTTGCTCCATGCCGATGCGTTGGCGAATCAGGACTTCGTCGTTGGTCATATGCATCGCTTTACGCAAAGGAGAAAAGTAGAAAGCCCGCCCTGTGCTGGCGCAAAAAGTAGCGACGGCGCAGGGCGGGCTTCTCGATAGAGCACGGAAAGGATGCGGTCAACAGTCTCCGGGGTTGACCAAAGGCAGATCCCAGTAGGAGGTCAGCGCATGGGTGTCCGCAAACTGGTTGAACACGTTGAACGTGGAGTTCTGGGGAGTTCCCTGCCAGTCGACAGTGCCGACGTACCAGAAGTTGTCGGTCTGGTTGAGGCGTCCCGTCATCTCTTCGATGAGCATCTCCCCGAAGTAGATCCGCACCGTGGCGTCAGCGGGACCCCAGCAGTTGTCGCGATAGAAGTGGACTCCTACTTCGTGGTCGCCGATCTCCGGATCTGCATGGTTCATATTCTCCGGGTCCGAGCCCCACAAGTCGTCGATGTCGAGGTTGGCGTTGAAGCTACCATCGCCGTTCCAATCCTGTTCGGGGTAGTCCCAATACAGGGAGTTGAAGGGGTCGCCCCAGCTTCCGCCGGGCCGCACGTAGTGGAGGTCGAGGTCCGTTCCGCGCTGGACAGTGGGATCGACACCGCCCTCGGCCTCGACCTGGGGAGAGGTCCAGACGAGCTGGACGTGGATATCCTCCATGGGAGTGGCCCAGATTTCGAGGATCGCCGGGTCACAATTTGACAGCCCCGTATCGTCGTAGACCGTCAATTCGATGACGAAATTACCGACGATATCCACCGTAAATTGTGGCTCTTCGACATTGGAGGGGACGACCTCCGAGAGGGAGCCGCCCGGGCCGTCGATGACGGACCACTCATAGGTCAGGGGACCTCCGTCGGGGTCATTGGAGCCGGCGGCGGTGAGGTTGACCACGTCCTGGTTGGTGGCGATGACCGGGTTGTCCGGCGGGGCTTGTCCCACGGCGCCTGCCACTTCGGCGATGGGACATACGGAGTCGACGCCCACGCCGGTCAGGGGGATGTAGGTCTCGGGCTCGATGTGATCGTTGCTGCTGATGTACATCTCACCATTATAGGTCTCTTCGGCTACCTCGGGGGCAAACCCCACCAGCATGGTGGTGACCTCGTAGGGAGCCAGGATCGCCGAGGAGTCGGGCAGATCTGCCGGCAGATGCTCGTCGTTGATGAAGAAGACGCCTCCGCTGTCGACGGAGATGCTGATCTCGTCGATGTCCAGGTCTTCTTGTGGCGAGCAATTTCGAAGGGTGACCGTCTGGTAGTTAGTGGCGTGAATGGAGCCCGGACCGAAGTCAATGGTGCCGTCCGACGCCTCTACGACCTCCAGACAGGGTGCGCCCGTATTTCCGAGAAGTTCGATGTCCAGGGTGCTCTGGAAGGGATCGTTGCTCTCGATGCGCACGTTTCCGTAGCTGGGGTCTTCGTCGTCGGGGGTGAAGATGACACGCATGAAGA
>SLPW01000258.1 GCA_007131755.1 Myxococcales bacterium
CGCTCCCCTATTGCGTTCGACCGCCAATAAGTCATAGCGTAGGCCCCATCGTTTCCGGCTTTTCGCCACATCGACTCCCCACCGACCTGAGGATGGCCCATGAACAAACGCGACGATCTCGACGCTCCGTCGACCGTACTCGTCACCGGCGCCGCGGGAGGACTGGGTGTTCACCTCGTCTGCCTGCTGGCCGAGGCGGGTTGGCAGGTCCACGCCTTCGATCAGCATTCTCCCGACGACGTGGGACGAGGCCCCCTTGTCGACCATGGGGACAATATTAGCTGGCATATCGGCCCCGGCATGGATTCGGAATTTCGTCACCTCCTGAAAAAATGCGATGTCGTCGTACACGCCGCCGGCATCACCAGCCTGTCGGCGCCGGAGGCGGAACTGGTGGCGGCCAATCACAATCTCGCCCTGCGCCTGTTTCGGCTCGCAACGGAGGCCGGAAACGTCGAACACTTCGTCTACCTCAGTTGTGCTTCCGTCTATCAGACCGATATTCGGGTGCGCACGGAAGCGTCTCCCACGGAGGCGAAAAACGCCTTCGAAAAATCAAAACTCACCGCCGAAGAAGCCCTCCACTCCCAGGCTGAGATCGCCGATGGCGCCCCGGATCTCACCATCCTTCGGCTGGGGCTCCTCTACGGACCGGGCTGTACCACCATGGGCGCCGGCTTGATCCCGCTTCCGGCGATCCTGCGCGACGTCTCACGCTACCTGCCCGGATTGGCCGGCGGGCCTCGCACCAACTGGTGCCATGTACGCGATGCCGCCGCGGCGGTGGACCTGGTCCTGCGCCATCGAGATGGGCGCGGTCGCGTCTTCAATGTCGTCGACGAGACCGCACTCAGCTTCGGTGAGATCGTCACCTCCATCATCGAGGCCTACGATATCGACCTCGGTCCCTCCGTGCGCATCCCGGGCTTCGTATTGTGGCCCCTGCTCGGTCCGCTGCTCGACAATGACGCCGCCTTCGAGCGCATGAGGGCCTTTCTCCAATTTCTATGGCGTCGGGTCCAGCGCTCCCACGGCATCGAAAGTCCTTTGACCCCGCGCCTGAACCGCGACGCCCTCTTCTACGCTCGAGACGACTCCATTGTCGTCGCCGACGCCCTCCGCGATCTGGGCTGGAGGCCTCGATGGGCCGATTTTCGCCAGGGCATCGCCGAGACGGTGCGCTGGTATCAAGACCACGGCTGGGCTCCCCGCTTCGATCGTGATTCCCTTGTGGAACGGCGCGACGCCTCTCCCCGAAGCCGCCTTCACTACAACCAGACCCTGGCCGGAGAGCTCGCCGATGGCGACGCCCGACCGCTGCAACTGACCCTGGAGGTATCCTGGCCTTCCGTCCCATGGCCACCTACCGGCGGCGAGGGACGATTGCACGGAACCCTACGCGTTCCCGGGCTCGCCGAGGGAAGCCCCATCCGAGGAACTCTACAGATGAAGTGGCTGCCGCGGCCTCGAATCATTTATGAATTCGGATTTCGCGACCTCAACGACCAGGCCTGTCGTTTTCGGGGAATTCGCCGCCTGGACACCCAGACTCCCCTCGCCACTCTTCGGCGCGTCGACGCCACGCTGATCGATCGCTTCGGCGAGACCATCGGCTCCTGTGTGCTTCACAATACCGAGGGCCCCTGGGCCTTTGGTGCTCAAACCGAACAGGATGACACTGCCCGATGATGGCCTCCCACCTTCCCTCCTCCTATTCCACGCGCCCGGAGCCCTTTGTCGACGCTACCCGCGAGCAGTGGGCGAGCTGGCACTGGCAACACCAGCATCGACTACGAAAGCCCAGCGATTTCGAGGGCATTCTCGAGTTGACCGACGACGAGCGCGCAGCCTTTGTGGGCGGCGCCCAGCGCTTTCGCGTCGCCCTCACTCCTCACTACGCCGCGCTTATCGACCCCAGAAACCCAGACTGTCCCATCCGGCGCCAGGCCCTTCCGCGCACCGAGGAACTTCGCCAATTCCCCTTCGAACTGCACGACCCTTTGGCCGAAGAGACCCATATGCCCGTACCGGGGCTGACCCACCGCTATCCCGATCGCGCCCTCTTATACGTCTCTCACCACTGTCCGGTATATTGTCGCCACTGCACGAGAAAGCGAAAGGTCTCCAACCCCTCGACGGCCGCCTCGAAAGGACAGATCGAAGCGGGAATCCGCTACATCGCAAAGACCCCGCAGGTCCGCGACGTGATCCTCAGCGGTGGCGATCCGCTTACCCTCTCCGACGAGCGGATCGACGAGATCCTCGCCTCTCTTCGCACCATTTCCCACCTCGACGTCATCCGCCTGGGCACTCGAAATCCCGTCACCCTCCCTCAGCGAATCACCGACGGGCTCTGCGACGTGCTTCAACGCCACGGACCGATCTACGTCAACACCCACTTCAACCACCCCGCCGAATTCTGCGCCGACGCCGTCCAGGCTGTGGAGAAACTGATCGATGCCGGTTGCGTCCTCGGAAACCAGATGGTCCTCCTTCGCGGCATCAACGACGATCCTCAGACTGTCATGACCTTAAACCGCCGACTTCTTCGCCACGGCTGCCGTCCCTACTACATGCTCCAATGCGATATGGCACAGGGGATCACCCATTTTCGCACCCCCTTGAAGGTAGGCCTGGAGATCATGGACCATCTGCGAGGAAATATCGGTGGGGTCGGCGTGCCCGACTTCGTCGTCGATCTCCCCGGCGGCGGCGGCAAGGTGGAGCTCGTCCCCGACTATGTAGTGGGACGCGAGCGCTCGGAATTTGGCGAGGTGATCCGCTTTCGCAACTTTCAGGGCGAAGAGTATGCCTTCGTCGACGTCTCCGAATAGTGCTTTAGCCAGCTTCCTTGGCTTCACCGCGGCAGTCGCACTCCGATCTTTTTTGCTTCGCTCCACGCCAACTGGCTTTCTTCGCCGGAATCGGGGAAGGCAAAGGAGGCCGGCATCTCGAATACGCCGGGCACACGAGCCGTTGCCGACAGGCTCAGCGACTTCTCTTGCCCCGCCTCCAACTCCTCGAAGTAAAGCCAGATCTCTCGCCCCGAAATCCTGTACTCGTCGACGCCGCTTCGTTCCACGAGGGCCTCCAATTCTCGATCGGAGACGGCAAATCCCCCGGGAAGGGCCAGGCGCACGACGACCTTCCCCGGATCTTCGTCTGCTTTATGACTCAACTCCAACTGAAGGGAGACCTCGTCGCCCATGGTGAGATCCTCCGAATCCGGGATGGACACGTCGATCTTCAATATTTCCCCGTCATCCTCGGAATCGGGATGGCTCTCATCACCGGACTCGACAATCGCCTCTCGTCGAACCCCGTCGGTAAACCCGGCGCCCTGTGCCCACACGTCGACGATCACCTCTTCCCCATCGCCTTCGACGTATACTGGCACGAAGCGGGTCAGCGTGCTTTGTGCGGGCACCTGGGCGGAAAAAGTGGCCAGCCCCTCGCGGACCCTCACCGGTCCCTCCGCGTTGACCTCAACCTGTGTGTCCAGCGCCTCCTCGGTCGTATTGCGCACCGTGATCGGAAGGGCGACGACATCACCACGACTCAGGCTCTCGGGAAATCGGACCATCACTCCCAGCGGCGCTTCGACGCGCATCAACGCCTCGCCACGGCCCAGCAATCCCTCCTGTGAGACCCCCTCGACGACGACCCGGTACGCTCCCTCCGCCTCGGTGAGTCGAAATTCGGGGGCACTCACCCCGTCGTCGCCTGTTCTCAGCCTCGGCGTCCACGCCGAAAATTGCATCGCTCGCTCTTCACGCCAGAATCGCGGTGCCCTTGATGGTCGAATCGCCGCGTCTCCATCATCGACACCCTCGCCAACTTTGGAATCCTGCGCAGTTCCGGCTTCCTCTGCCGAACTCCCCATCGAGTCCAGACTCCCCGAACCTCCACCGAAGCCGAACACATCCGATTCCAGCCCCCCCGAACTTCGGCCGACACTAGCGCTCGACGTACCTCCGCCAACACCAGCTCGCAAAACTCCTTCCGGTTGACCCTGGCCGATACTATCCACACCGACCGATCCACGGGCACCGCCCGAGTCCAGACTTAGCGGAACGAATGGATCTGTCGACTCTATAGGATCGATGCTGGGCCGATTCGCTCTGCGTATCCGACGGTACCGAGAAATGACCGGCGCCGGATCCACCTCGTGATCGCCGCCCTCGAAATAATAGGCCTTGCGCATCTGTGCCGACCGCCATCCTCGGGTCCCCATCAATAAGTCCAGCCCTCGGGAGGTATCCTCGTAGAGATCGAAATAATCATCGGCATCTTCCACGTCACCCCAGAAATGAAGATCATCGGACTTCAATAATAGCTGCCCCAAGATCGAAGGGCTGTCGAGATGATCGGCCCTGGCATACGCCCGAGCGTCGGCCGACGAAAAGGCGAGTTCGGCGTTGACGGGCTCGCCATCGACACCCCGGGTCCGGATCTCCATCTCCATATTCTGGCCGGGATGATAAATCGGTTGATTGAGACCGATATCAATCTCCATCTGAGCCCGACGCCCCCGAAAAGCCACCCGCTCGGCCAGGGTGACCGGTTTGAGCAACTCCTCCTGTTCTTCCCGATCGAGCTCCTCCAGTTGTTCCGCTGTCAGATCCAGGTCCCAATGAAGTGCCGTGGCCCGCACCACCCCTGCCTGGCGAGGCCACTCACCGTCGTCCGGTCGAAGATGGGCCACCGCCGGCTCGTCGGGCCCGGCCATCATCACCGCAAGATCAAAGATCTGATCCGCCATGGCGCCCACAATCCCCACCTCCCGTTCTTCCGTGCACCACAGGCCGACCCTGAGACTGTCCTCCACGGTGTCGAAATCGTCGTATACCCGCATCACACAGCCCTCCGACTCAGCCTCGGGGAGCGAAAAGCTCAACCCCTCCTCGGGATGCTCCACTTTCAATGTGTAGGTACGTCCCGGGGTTGGCGTCAGTTCGAATCGACCGCGGCCGCGATGACCGCTCTCCACCTCGGCGATCACCTGCCCACGGTCGTCAACTACGCTGCCCTCGAGGCGTAGAGGCTGCCCGGAGAGATCGGTAGTCTCGAAATATACCCTCGACGTCAGCCCCTCCACCAACTCCCCCCCTTCGGGATGCAAGGTCACCTCCACGTCGTCCAACGCCAGCGGAACGGGCCAGACCTCCGTCTCCACCGCTCCTCCCTCCTCTACGGACAACACCACCGCCGCATGGGGAGCGCCAATGATCTCCGGAAGCTCGAAGCTCACCTCCGCACTTGCTCCGGTGTCCAATTCGACCTCCAGATCTGCTACATGCTCCCCCGCCACCTGGACGTAGCCCTCTACGGTCCTGCCCGACAGGGGCTCCCCCGTATCGCGATGTACCTCCAGATCGGCGCGCACCTCTTCTCCCTGCCGATACCCATCGCGCTCGAAGTCCAGTGTCTGCACAAAGCGCGGTGGCTCGAATTCGCTGACCAGAAGCGGGCGTTCATAGACCACTTCCTCACTACTCGCGGATTTTCGAACCACCCGCAGGGTCCACAACCCACCGGGGACGTCTCGATCGAGGTAGAACTCTCCATATGCCGCGCCCTCTTCGAAGCGTACCCATCGATAGGCCACGCGATTTCCCGTGGGATCCAACAACTGCACCTGATCGAATCTGCGGCGCCAGGGTCCCGATTCGCTACTGAAGTCATGGGCCGACAAATACCAGATCCGCCATCGCACCGGCTGTTCACCACGATAGGCCGGGCGATCCACCGTGGCGTGATACAATTCGGGTCGATATCGCGAAAACACTCCATCGAAGAGTTCGCGATATCCCCCGACCCCATCGGTCCCTTCGAAGACATCCGATTCCAGCCGCTCACTCTCCGGCGGGGCTTCTTCCGGCTCCACCGGCGCTACGCGACTGCGCTCCTCCTGGACCGCTACTTCGACCGGCTCGTCGGCCTCCTGTTCCAGACTTTCGATGGGCTCGATAATCTCCACCGACTCGATATCGCTGAAGATCTCTTCCACCATCGGCACCCCCCGATCGGCGAAGATCCAGATCCCGGCGATGGCCACCGCCGCCACGGAGACCAACGTGGCCA
>SLPW01000292.1 GCA_007131755.1 Myxococcales bacterium
AATCTCTACCTTCCCGATCTGGACTGGGCTGGCATCCAGCCCCTGACCCTGGGACTGGACCTTCGCGGTGGCCTGCTGCTTCAGTACCACGTCTATGTGGACCGCGCCGTCCAGGACCGCCTCGAGCGCACGGCCGACGACCTCTATGACCGAATCCGCGACTCCGCCGGCCGTGACGTCGACGTCGACATCACCCATGAGCGCGGCGACCTCCATATCGACATCCAATTCGCCAACTCCGACGATATGGGGATCATCGACTCCGAGTTCCTGCTCGATTATCAGAATTTTGATTCCAGCGATGTCGGCCGAAATACGATCCGTCTCGAGATGCAACAGGACTATATCGATGAGACGCAGGATTTCGCCATCGAGCAGGCCATCGAGACCATTCGCTCGCGCGTTGACGCCCTGGGCGTCGCCGAGCCCAGCGTCACCCGACAGGGCGCCGAAGATATCGTCGTCCAGCTTCCCGGTATCGGCGAAGACGACGTCGACCGCGCTCGAGACCTCATCGGGCAGACCGCTCAACTTCGTTTCCAGATGGTGGCCGACACGGACGAGATCAACCAGTATTTCGGCCAATTCCAGGGACAACTTCCGGAGGGATTCGCTCTTCGAAACGTCGGCGGCGACTTCTCGATCACCCACCGCGACAAAGACGAACTCACCGACTTCTTCGACGAGCGCGGCACGCCTGACGATCGGATCATCGGCTACCAATTCCACCCGGTCTATATCAACGAGGAAGAGGGCATCATCGACGAGGAGCGCTCCTATTGGTTTAGCTTCCTCCTCCACCGCGAAGTAGAGGTCACCGGTGACTATATCCAGGACGCCCGGGTGGCCATCGATCCCGACTTCCACCAGCCCTACGTCCAACTGAACTTCGACTCCGCCGGCGCCGATATGTTCGCCGAGACCACCACTCACAACGTGGGCGAGCGCTTTGCGATCATGATGGACGACGAAGTGCAAAGCGCGCCGGTCATCAACGAGCCCATCACGGGTGGACGGGCACGCATCACCCTCGGACAGGGCCAATCTTATACGGAGATGCAACAAGAGGCCCACAATCTGGTGATCGTCCTTCGCCACGGCGCCCTGCCGGCTCCCATCGAGCTTCAATTCGAGACATTGGTCGGACCCACGCTGGGACAGGAGTCCATCGACTCCAGCATTCTCGCCCTCATCGTGGGTAGCATTTTGGTCATCCTCTTCATGCTCGTGTACTACAAGCGCAGCGGCTTCATCTCCACCATGGCGTTGACGATGAACCTCATCATCATCTCCGCCGCCCTGGCGCTTCTGGGAGCCGTGCTGACCCTGCCCGGCATCGCCGGAATCATCCTCACCGTAGGTATGGCCGTTGACGCCAACGTCATCATCTACGAGCGAATACGCGAGGAATGGGTCAAAGGAAAGCCCTTCCGGGAGTCCATCAACGAGGGCTTCGCCAAAGCGTACTCCGCCGTCTTCGACGCCAATATCACCACCGGCATCGCAGGTCTGGTCCTATTCCAATACGGCACCGGCCCCATCAAGGGATTCGCCGTCACCCTGCTGATCGGAATTATCGCCACCCTGTTCACGGCGGTTTACGTCACGCGCCTTTTCTTCCTGGAGTGGATGGATCGCAGCAAGAAAGAAGAACTCAGCATCTAATCCCGCAACGACGAGAACGACGATTTCACCGCCGTCGCCCGCGACGGCGTCCCAGCCAGCAAAGAGAATTTTATGAAGATGCTCCAGATATATCCCTATGATGCCAATCGCGACATCATAGGACAGCGCCGGTGGACGAAGTGGATCTCCGTCATCCTCCTTGCCACCAGTGTTCTCGCCCTGGCCTTCGTCGGCCCCAAGTGGGGAATTGACTTTCAGGGTGGTACCGAGGTCATTATCCACTTCGCGGACACCGTAGATGACCAGGAAGTCCGGGAGGCCGCCGAGCATATCGGCCTGTCCTCCCCCCTTGTCCAGCGCTTCGGTAGCGAAGGGGATAACCAATTCATGATCCAGACTCAGGACGTCGCCATCGTCGACGCCGAGGATTACGAGCGAATGATCGCCGAATTGGAAGCCCTCGACGATCACCAACATACGGATGCCATGGAGGAGCAACCGGACCGCATGGAGGTGCGCTACGGTTCAGCCAGGACTCACGATGAGTTGCGCGCCGCCCTCGCCGCCGCCGGGATCGAGGAGGTGGAGATCGAGGATCGAGGCCAGCGCGACGAGCACTGGTACGCCCTGCGCTTTCAGGACCTTCAGCGAACCATCAGTCATGGATTCAGCGAGTATTTCGGTGAACTCTACGACGATGGCAACGGCCTGCAACGACTGGAGTCGGTGGGCCCTCGGGCAGGTGAGCAACTTCGTAACGCCGGCGCCCTCTCCGTGATCGTGGCCCTGATCTTCATCATGATCTACATCTGGTTCCGCTTCGACGTCCGGTATTCACCGGGCGCCGTGGCCGCCCTGGCACACGACGTCACCATCGCCCTTGGGCTATTCGTCTTATTAGACATCGAATTCAGTCTACCCATCGTCGCCGCCCTGCTCACCATCATCGGTTACTCCCTCAACGATACGATCGTCGTCTTCGACCGTATCCGTGAAAACCTCGATCTGGCCGGTGACGAAGACGTGGAAGCCGTGGCCAACGAGGCCATTAACCAGACCATGAGCCGTACCCTGGTGACCTCGCTCACGACCTTGATGGCCGTCACCAGCATTGCATTTATCGCCACCGGCCTCATCCAGGACTTCGCCCTGGCCCTTATCATCGGCATCGTCGTCGGTACCTATTCGTCGGTCTTCGTCGCCTCTCCGGTGATGTTGAAGATGGACAACTATCTAAAGGATCGTCGCAAGGCCCAGGCTCTGCTTGACGAGCAAGAAGGGCTTAGCGAAGAGCCACAGCCAGGCGTCTGAGCCCAGGGGGTCACGCGCCCCGTTCGAGCAAAAGCCCCGGATCCTCATCCGGGGCTTTTTTTTCACCCCCCTCGACGCGCGCAGCCTGTGACGGCGACCGTCTTTTTTGTTAGGTTCGAAACTGAATTCAGGTAGTTACTTTCGCCTCTCGCCTTCGTTTTTTCCTTCTCGGTTCCTCTCGGGACACGCAACCAATGAAGCGTCGTCGCAAAGAATGGGTGGTCTATCGCGGTCGCGACGATCGGGACAGCCAACTGGCCCGTGCGCTGGACATCCATCCCCTGACGGCCCGCATTCTCCTGCGCCGCGGCTTCACCGATGTCGACACAGCTCGTCAATTCCTCCATCCCCGTCTCGATGAGATGCACGACCCCTTTTTGATGAAAGGAATGGAGGAGGCGGTGCGCCAGATCCTCACCTCCGTCGACCGCGGAGAACGTATCCTCGTCTACGGGGACTACGACGTCGACGGGGTGTGCAGCGTCGCCCTTCTCCTCCAATTTCTTCGTCAACTCGGGGCCCGCGTCGACTTCAAAGTTCCCCTGCGCGACGAGGACGGCTATGGATTGACGGCAAACCAGGTCCGGCGCGCCAGTGAGAAGGGATTTTCCCTGGTGGTGACCACCGATTGCGGCATCTCCAACGTCGAAGAGATTCGCCTGGCTCGACAACTCGGACTGCGCGTCGTCGTCGTCGATCACCACACCATCTCCGATCAGTTGCCCCCGGCAAATGCCATCCTCAACCCCCTTCAACGGGACTGCTCCTTTCCCTTCGAAAAATTGGCCGCCGTCGGGGTGATGTTTCACCTTCTGGTCGCTCTGCGCACCAAACTTCGCAGCCACGGGGTCTTTGAGCACATCCCGGAGCCCGATCTGAGGCAATACCTGGATCTGGTCGCCCTGGGCACCGTCGCCGACGTGGTGCCCCTGACGGATGTCAATCGCATCTTCGTTCGCCACGGCCTGCAGGTGCTCGAGAGCCGTCGTCGCGCCGGTATCTCGGCCCTGATGGAGCGAGCTCACGTCGAAGAGAGAACCGTCACTCCTCAGACCATCAGCTTCCGCCTCGCCCCGCGCCTCAACGCTGCCGGCCGCATGGGAGATGCCTCGATCTGCGTTGAATTGCTGACCACCGAAAGCTATCGCCGTGCCATCGAGCTTGCCCAGCGCCTCGAACTCCTCAACGACAAACGCCAGGCCTGTGAACAACGGATTCTGGAAAAGATCCTCCCTCGTGCCGAGAAGCAATACGAGCAAGGCCGCCCCATCCTGGTCCTCGCCGACCGGGAGTGGCACCGTGGCGTCCTCGGGATCGTGGCCAGCCGGCTTGTGGAACAATTCCATCGCCCCGCCGTCCTCGTCGGAATCGACGAAGAGGGCGTCGGAAAGGGCAGCGTCCGCAGCATTGATGGCATCGACGTCATCGAATTGCTGCGATCCGGTGCCGACCTTCTCGACACCTTTGGAGGCCACGTCGCCGCCGCGGGACTCTCCGTACGCGAACCCCATATCGACGCCCTGCGAGAGCGTCTCGACGCGTCGTTGCGACAGGTTCTCGATGAAGAGGGACTTCCCCGCCCCAGGCTTCGCATCGATTGCGAAGTCGAACTCTCCGAGCTTGATGCTCGCTTCGGACGCGAACTGTCGCGCCTTGGCCCTTTCGGAACAGGCAATCGCGAGCCCGTGTTACTCTGTCGGGAGAGCAAGGCCACACGGGTGCGCATCGTCGGAAACGATCACCTCAAGGCTCGCTTTCGCGATGGCAGTGGCTCACTTGAGGGCATCGGCTTTTCCATGGCCGACGAGCGCGCACTATTGAATAAGAGAGTCTCCGTGGCCTTCGTCCCGCGCTTCACCACCTTTCGCGGGCGTACCCGCCTCGAAATGCATATTCGCGGGCTGCGCAGCGCTCGTGAACACTGTCCGGACCGCGTAGAGCACGTCTGAGGCCTACCCGTTATCATCGTGGGCCATTCTGCCTTCATGAGGTTTTCTCGTGGCACGTCGCCGTCGAAGAAAGATTTCGAACTCACGCACAGTCAACACGAAAGTCGTCGTCTTTCAGATCATCGCACTTCTGGCATTCCTCATTGCAATTTTCGCCGTACAGGACACCATCGGCGAGCGAACGGGCATGATCTTCGACTCCCTGACCGGCGACGACGTCGACGTACAGGCCCCGCAGGACGACGCCGACTTCTCTGGAAGGCGCACCGACGACGGAACCGAATCCACGCCTGCTGATCAGGACGTTGACGCCCCGGATGATGAACGTCCCGACGTCGATACGGATGACGCCCTCCCCTCTGCGCAACCCGTCGACTCCGACGCTGACCAGGGACAATGATCGACGAAATCCCTTGACATTTTTGGTGTTGCACACCATTGTCCGGTTCCGGTGTCATTCCGGCTATCTCAATCTACTCAACACGACACGTTCCGGCGTCTTCTGCCGGGGGGCCAAGGCGCGAAGGCCCTCCAAAGGGAGAACTATGAACGAGCAATCTCTTCCGCCCATAAAAGAATTCGCGTTTCTCCCAGATTTCGCAGATCACCTGGGGGAACTCGAAGAAATGGCTGAGGCCGAGGACTGGGAATATCGCGAAACAATCAGCGAATTCCCCCGTCCCATTCTCTACGCCTATATCATTCACACCTTCAATCGCATTGAAGAAGAAGACAAGATTGCCTACGCCGACGATCGCGCGGCCTGCTTCAACACCGGCCTCGTTACGCCGCAACAAGAGCCAATCTTCGCGCTCTTCGACGAAAATAAGATCCCGGACCGCCAACCCTGGTACTTTCAGGGCTTCGTCAAGAAGGGTGACGTACGCATGACCCGCTTCGGAGAGCTTCCGAAGATGGCCAATTACGTCGAAGAACCGGCGGACTTCGTCTTCCAGCCCGCTTTCGAACTGCGGCGAAATACGGAACATCTCATCGCCGAAACGAGAGAGCGCTTTCCGGCGGAGTTTGATTCCTATAGCGACTTTCACCTTCAGAATCTTCTCTCCGGGGCCTTCGACAATGCCACCCGCCGGGTGAAGCGAAACTTCCGCCTCGCCGTGCCGCAATACCATCGCGGACGAGTCCAATTGTTGATGCCCCTATGCCTGCGCCACCCCACGGAACC
>SLPW01000317.1 GCA_007131755.1 Myxococcales bacterium
GGAAGGGAATGAACGTCCCCGTCTGATCGAAGAGATCGTGTTCACCGGAGCAGCGCGCGCCGTCGGGACAATCGCTGTCTTCCGTGCATCCGTAGGTGCAATACCCTCCGGGCATGGAAGCTGCGTGAGCATCGCCTTCATCGAAGCACCGATCTCCGTGGGCGGGATGAAAGGGAGCGCTCTCACAATCCTGATTGGATTCGCAGGAAGTGCCAATATCGTTCACCACGGGCTGCACGCAGATCTCCAGTTCGGGATCGCAGACCCAATCTTCGGGACAATTCAGGCCGGGAAGCCCACAAAACTGGGTACACATATTGCGCGCCAGATCGGGCTCCTCCCAGAAGACGAGTCCATCGCGGCGAGTACATTGGGCAAATTCTCCGATCTCTCCGCAATCGCGACTCGTATCGCAATCGTCCCCGAAGTCGCCGTCGCCGGTTCCCATATGCCAACACTCCGTACGCCCGTCGTCGTTGGCGTCGTAGCATCCGTACCCTTCGCGCGGACAATCGTCGTCAGACGTACAGGAGGGAACGCAGATATTGATCAAGACCGACTGAGTCAGGCCGCCGGAGTGCAAAACGTCGTTGGCGCAGTGGTTGCCCGCCGGGCAGTCGTCGTCGCTACTACAATAGGCCACGCACATGCCTCCAAACATGCGCGTTCCCTCTTCGGCCAGACAGGACACCGAGGTTGCGCCGGGCATATCGTCGCCGATGGTGGCGCAGTCGTCGTCTTCGACACAACCGCTTCCCACATGTGGGTCAATATCGCAGTCATTGTCCATGGCGCTCGTACAATGCCCCCCGGCGGGGCAGCAGCCGTCGTCGTCGATGCATTGAAACTGCCTGCGCTCCGTACATCGGGTGGCGCAGATATAGGCTGCCATGTCGTGCTCGTGTTCTCCCGTAAAGTCCACGCCGTAGAAATAGGATTCCACCACTCCGTCCGTACAGGCATCGTCGGGATCGAGATCCTCGCAATCATCGTTCGTGACCGGACAATCTCCGTCACACCACTCGTGGGGCTCTTCGAATTCGCCGGTGCCGCAGATGAATCCACAATCGGCGTCCGGTCCCCCTACACAATCGACGTGACAACATAGGTCGCCGCTTCCGGGGACGAGCTCCACCCACTCCAGTGTCTCGTCGGACGAGCCCTCCCGATCGGCGTGCTCCTCGGCAATATTGGGCTCTCCCGTACAATAGACGTCGATGATGCAATCGCGCATGATCTGGGAGTCCTGCACCCCGGCCTCCTCACAGGCCACCCGGCCCGCCGCTTCCTCGTCGGAGGGGATATCCGACAGTTGCAGCGTCGATTGCGGCACGGTGAGATCGGTATAGTCCTCGGTGCTTACCCCGTCGGCATAATCGAAGAGCGACTCCCCATCGCTGATGCGCCAACTATCCGCGAATTCTCCGTGAATTGCCTCTCGATCCCATTCCTCCAACTCGACTCCCGAGCGCAGGGTGATATCGTTGTCCGGATAGCCGTTGAAACTACCGAAGACCCCGCGCAACTGCCCCATTCGGGTATAGGGGGCGTTGAAACGCACATCGAGTCGTCCCGAACGAAATCGAACGTCCAACCACGTTCTGTCCGGCCACTCCAGATAGAAGTGATCATGGGCGAAGCGCAAAATCCTATGCCCGTTCCCAATGATCTCGAACCCACCGGCGATCTCCACCGGCTCTCCGTTGATCGTGATTGGATGATCTCCGTCGGCATAAAACCCGATGCGATGGTCTCCCAATTGAGCGGCTACGGCCGTATTTCGCCTCGCCTCGGGGCACCTGGAGTCACCTCGTGGCTCCTGGCGCACCTGCACCGCGAGAGTGTCAGACGTGGACTCGACGAGCACGAACTCTCCGGCAGACCGAAACTCGTAAGTAAAGCCGTCGATGGTACGAATGCGGCTGCTGCCCACGCTCTCGGCGCTCTTTTCGAGATCCGCCGGACAGGTGGCCTGGCTCGTAATCGCGATGTCATCTGCCGAAAATCCTCCCGAGGGTGCCGTCGGGGCCCCGATGCCTAAATCGCGGTTTCCATCGAAGATCGACGTGTCCAGGCGTCGCCCATCGTCATCGACCAGTCCCAGGAGCCGCTTCGGCGGGCCCACCCGTGAAAAGCTAGCTGCGTAGGACGGGTCCTGCGTACAACCCACGTCGAGCAGACAGTGATGAAGGAGCGTTGGATCCGTGATCTGAGCGCTCTGGCGGCAGACGTAGTCGGCATACTCCCTCTGATCCTGCGTCAGATCGTCGAGGGTTCGAAGTGCAGGAATATAGCCGGTGGAATCGAAATCCTCCGCCCGTTCCCCGGCGCGGTAGTCGAAGAGCGACTCCGCTGGCTTCACGCGCCAGCTATCACCGAAGCGACGGTACAGATCGCTTCGACTCACTGGCTCCTGTAACACCTCCCCGTCTCGGGTCACCAACCCCTCGCCCCCCTTCGACGCCTGCTCGCCAATGAGACCACGTGCGCCACTTCGACGCTCTTCTCCAACGTCGAAATCGAGATCGAGCCGGTCCGCAAAGACGTCCACTCGCAGCACATCGTCGACGGGGCTGGTGATGAAGTATGTTTCTTTTGCTCCACTCGTAATCGTACGCCGTTCGATTCGAGTGCCGTCGTTGAGAACCCAGAAATATTGGGAGGAGGAGGCCGCCTCCCCATCGATCCACAGAACGGGACTTCGATCCATATATATCCCTATGCTCTGTGTGCCTGCCCCCACGGCCACCGCCTCGACGCGCGCAGAGTCCGGGCAGGAGGACGCCGGATTTCCCCCCTGCCGTATCTGTATATGCAACGCATCCCGAGCGCGGTGGGTATACCAGATGAACTCTCCCCGGCTGCGAAAGGGAAATCCCACGCCTCGTACGGAGCTCACCAACGGATTCCCGCACATATAGGACGTCACGGCCCAGGCGGCTACCACGATCAAGAAAACCACCGCGACTGCCACGAAGACGGTCAGGCCAAGCGCAATAGCCCCGGAGACGCCGATCCAGGCGACCTTGATGGCCAAGTACTTCAACACCCAGGCCGTCGCCGCTCCCATAAAGCCTCCGATAACGCCGGCAGTTCTGGCAGTGGGGTTGGTATAAAGCGGAATCATTGCGCAGATCCCCACTCCCGTGGGGTTGACGGGGATAGGCGCCGTCGCCGCGCCGCACACAAAGGACACGATAAACGCCGCCATGCCTCTTGCGTAGGTTTCAAAAGCCTCCGCCCAGTCACAGACTGTTGCAGCCTGCGATCTGGAGTGGATAAGGCCACTTCGCTGAGAGGCTTCACATGCCTCTTGGATCTTGGAGAGTTCTTGCAGGAGATTGGCTTCGAGGACGATCGCCGCGATCGACTCCAGAGAGGCCTCCTCGAACCAGACGTCGTCGACGAGAAAATCGTCTGCCCACTCGTCAAGGTCCTCTTCATTGACGATCAGATCCCCCTCCGAAATGGCGTGGAGGACTGCCCTTCGTCGGTAGTCACGAGGATTGGAGATGATCGAGAACTCCTCTACGTCCATTAGAGGGTTTTCTTCATCCCACTGGCCGGGCACGAAGGAATCGTTTAACCGACCGACGACCAAAAACCCGATTCCATCTGCCCCGCTTTCGAGAACACTGTATTGGTAGAGTCTGGAATCCGTCGCCAAGGCTTTCCCAGGCTCGCCGGGAACCAGTCCGATCTCTGTCTGGACGAAGATGCTCTCTCCCTCGGCCGGTTCGTAATCTATGCTCAGATCCAACTCACCGGAATCTACGGATCCGCTGGAGGAGAGCTTCAACACACCGGTAGCCTCGCCATCGACGGATCGAGGTCTGAGCACGATCTGCTCCTCGAGCGGATCGACTTCATAGTCCACCCGTTCGATGCCTTGATTGGCCGCCCATTCACTTTCGGCCTCGTACGTCCCCTCAAACATTTCGTCGCAGGGCACGCTGTCGTCGTCGACAGCTGCCTCGTCACTGCCACAGCCCACCAAAGGGCCAATGAAGACGGCGACCAGAGTCACCAGCTTCGCGAAAAAGCCGAAGGAGACACGTTCCGTATTCATTGCACTCTCCTCATCAAACAGATCGCGAGCCTGAGAAGTCCTGACGACCAGCATAGCAATCCGAATAATCCCAACCCCACGAGAGTCGCTCACCAAACAGTTCGCTGTCAATGCGCACGCGCGCGCGCGCGAGAGCCTGCGGGACTGAAGCAAACTTGCGAAAGCCCCGGTCTGCCCACCGCCGATTGCCGAGAGCGCCCAATAACTTGTTCCCCTCCGGAAAGTCCGAATTTGAGCAGGGCCGACATGAAGAGAGGACATCGACGGCCACCTGACGCTGAACTGTCGATCTACCTACACACGCTCAAACAGCGCGTCCGACAACCGCTGGGCGGCCTGTCCGAGATCGGCCAGATCTTCGACGGTGACCAGATCGACATCCGGTCCGGACAATAGGTTCCGGATGGACCTGTTGGCCGTCGACAAACCGGAGGAGACGCCCGCCAATACCACCACCATTCGCCGGGATCGCTCGGCTGCCTGCGCCAGCGTCTTCGGTCCCTCATCACGTCCAAGATCGTAGATGAATCCATGATCGGAGATCACCACTCGAATGACATCGCCCTCCTCGGTCGCCCACTTCTCGAGGAGGTCGAATGGGAAGTAGGTTCCCCCGCCGGAATAGTGCATCAGAAAGCGGCGCGCTCCGGCTTCGTCGTACATCCAACTCGAGGTCATCGGTGTGCCGTCGGAGTAGATGGCGGCTCGCACGCGGCCCTCGGATCGGATCGCCGCCGCGCTCAGGACCTGGGCTGCAAGGGTCATGGCGTTGAATCCCCGATCCGGCGCGGGCATGGACCCGCTCGTGTCGAGGTAAATCTCCAGCGACGTCGGACCGCTCCTGGTATTGCCCTCGTCGTCAGGGACGTAGATCCGCTTTCTCGGCATCACCGCTGCAAGCGGACCGGCCTCGATCGTCGAGGCTATCCAATCGATGTCCTGCGGGTCGTCACCGCTCTCCCAGGGCTCCAGGGTCTCAGGGATTATCGACTCCTGATGGGTTGACTCACTTTCGGGCAACTCTATGAGGTGACGTTCCACGAGATGGGCGTAGTGTTTCTCCGCGATCTCTCTTCGAAATTCGACGATACCCCGCCCGTGACCGGCGTGGGCAAGTCCGTCGATGAGGTCGAAGGCATCCGCTTCCTCGTCGACTAGCTCCTCATTCAACCACCCTCGCTCAATGGCTTCCTCGATCGCCTGTGCCGACCGCCCCTGATGGGCTCCTCGAATGGCTCCCGCATAATCGCCCGGCTCCGCAGTGGGCATGTCGCCACCGAGGGGAATCGCAGGTATCGCTACCATCTTATCGATATTCGGGTTGCGGATATATCGGGGAAAGACGCTGCAAAAATAGACAAGTTGCAGATACGTATCGGGCAGGTCGTAGAAGGTCTGTGCAAATATCCGCGCATCCGCCCGCCAGGAGGGATAGGTCTCGCCCATCCACTTCGAAGCCCCCTTTCCCACCAGATCGGCCTCCTCCAGCCCCCACAACTCCTCGTAAATGGCGAGATAGAATGAAAAGATCGGATTCGGTGATGTGTTGTGGTGATTGCGAAACCCCCGGTAGACGGCGCTCAGCTCCTCTGCCTGTGTCCGTCCCACGAATTCGTTGATCTGCAAATCCAGAAAGAGATTTACCAGCGAACTTCCGAGCTCCGGCATCAATTGGCGCTCCATCACCTCCAGCTTCGCCAATTCGCCGAGAGACCTCGGAAACGCCACGTGGTGACCAATCTCGTGGGCCAGCACCGCCTCCAGGCTATTCTCGGCGCCCATGGCACTCAAAAGCTGGTAATTGACGACGACCTGACGAGTATTCAGGTCGATAAAGGCAAGTGGATCGTCGCCTCGCCACTGCCCCTGGGCCCGAAATTGCTCATAAGACTGCGGTGGACTGAGTGTGACGTGCTCTCCCCACAACTGGAGCGCCTCTTTCCACGCCTCTTCGATGCCAAGATCGACGGCCTGGATATCCCCTTCGACGGAGGA
>SLPW01000614.1 GCA_007131755.1 Myxococcales bacterium
CGTCGACGAGCAGGGTGGCGTGGTGGGGATCGGTGATCACCGTAAATTGGCGAGGTTCCTCGGTGGATGGGCGCAGGCGAAAATCGGTCTCGTCGAGCTGTAGTCGTTCGCCGCTGGAAAGGTGGAGGACGCGGTACTCCGAGTCGTATCCGTCGAGGTCGATGGCCAGCTCGTAGCTGCCGGGGGGAAGGGAAAGGGTAGTGGGCGTGCGGCGGCCGGCGAGCTCTTCGCCGTCGAGCAGGACGGAGGCGCCGGAAGGCTCGGTGTCCAACTCCACGACGGCATCGGTGTCGGGAAGCAGCAAGAAGAGGACGATCAAAGCGGCGACGGCGGCGAAGGTTGCGGCGATGGTTGCGGGAAGCCAGTATCGGCGGCGTACCGGGGCCGATTCCGGTTGCGAGGCCGGGGTGGGCGTCAATTCGGCCTGGTGCTCTCCAGAGTCCTGCGACGAAGGGAAAGGGTGTTGGGAGCTGCCATTGGATCTAGCGGCGTCGGTGTGGGAAGCGTCGCTATCTCGGGCTTCCGGCAGTTCCAGGGGGGTACCAGGGGTGGGAGCCGGGGTGAGGGTATTTGTCTCGTTGGCGGTGGCCGTGGCGGTGGCCGCCAGTTGAAGCGGGGAAGGGGAGCCGTCGGGGGAGCCAAGCTGAGCGAGCTGGAGTTCGAAGGCTTCGTCCAGATTGGCCGGCGCGACGCTTGCGGCCACGAGTCGCGAAGCGTCGTCCTCTTGTGCTTCGGCAAAAATAGGGGCCAGAAATTCGGCGACGCGCTGGCTGGTGACGCTGTGGTCGAGGCGGTACAATTCCTGCTGAAGCTCGACGTGCATCTCGTCGATGGTCTGGTAGCGCTGGTCGGGCTCGGGGGCCATGGCACAAGCGACGATGGCGTCGACTTCTTCCGGGATGGCAGGGCGCAATACGCCGGGAGGATCGGCCTCACATTGGCGGACCAGCTCCAGACTCTCCAGGTCGGAGCGCCCCTCGAAGGGGCGTACCAGGGTGAGCATTTCATAGAGGAGGACGCCAGTGGAGAAGATATCGCTTCGGGCGTCTAGAGGACGTCCGCGGGCTTGCTCAGGGCTCATATAGCAGCACTTGCCCTGGATGCGCCCGCTGGCGGTCTCGGCGACCTTTCCGGCGGCACGAGCGATTCCGAAGTCGATGATCTTGACCTCTCCCTCGCGGGAGACGAGCACATTGGAGGGGCTGACGTCGCGGTGGACGATGTCCAGGGGATTGCCGTCGTCGTCGGTCTTTCGGTGGGCGTATCCCAGCCCCTTGCACAGCTCAGTGGCCACGTATAGTGCGAGTTCGATGGGGAGTCGCTGCTCCCGGGCCTGGAGGCGCTTGAGGATCGCTCGCAGATCGAGGCCAGGGACGTATTCCATGGCGATGAAATACTCGCCGTCCTCCTCTCCCATATCGAAGACGGGGACGATATTGCCGTGGGTGAGCTGAACGACGATGCGCCCCTCGTCGAGGAATTTGGTGACAAATTCCTGCTGGCGGGCCAGATGAGGGAGGATGGTCTTGATGATGACGCGCTTTTCGAATCCCCCGGCGCCGGTGGTGCGGGCCAGATAGATCTCACCCATGCCGCCGGTGGCCAGGCGGCGGAGCAGTTGGTAACGACCGAGTTGGCGAGGCATGTCGGTCATGGCGATGCAGTCAGGTGTCCCGAGGATCGACGATGCGAAGCGCAGCGACTCATGTATACTTCACGCAGCGCCGGCCGTCGACGGCCGGTGACGACGGATCGACAGTGCAATATTTTCCCGAGAGGGTCGAATGACGACGCAACAGGCGACGATAGATGAAGTAGACGAGGCGCGGCCACCACTAAAGGCGCGACTGTTGTCGCGGGCAATGCGCACCAAACCATTGTTCCAGACTGCGCTGTGGACGCAAATGCCTTTATTGGCAATGATCAGTCCGAAGGTGACGGAGCTGGACAGCCGGCGATGTGTGGTTGAGATTCCCTTTACGTGGCGCAATCGCAATGTCTTCGGGACGATGTATTTTGCGGCGTCGATGATGGCGGCGGAGGCGACGACGGGGGGCCTTGTGTTTTTCCACAACGCGATGCGCCCGCAGCGGTATTCGTTTATCGTGCGGGGAGTGTCGGCCGATTTCGTGGATAAGGCGCAGTCGACGGTTCGCTTCGAGTGTTCTCAGGGAGAGGTGATACAGGAGGCCTTCGACGAGGCGTGGAGAAGTGACGCCCCCGTGGAGCGGACGCTGCAGGTGGTGGGACATCGAGAGGACGGAACGGAGGTGGCCCGGGTGAAGGTAGATTGGTATTGGCGAGGACGGTGAGGACGAAGAGATGATCCTGGATATAACGCAAATGGGGCCGGGGATCTCGCTGTGGTGGGCGCTGTTGTCGCTGGCCGTGGGGGTGGCACTGGTGGCGTTGATCATAACGCGGGTCTGGAAAGAGAATCGACAACGCAGAGCGCAGCGCGAGAAAAGACGAGGGGAAAAGAATGGAGGCCAAGACAGCGAAGCTCGGAAAAAAGACGACAGCATCGATGGAGACGCCGGGGGGGATGAATTATAATGACGCTAGCAATGCCTGTAATAGGAGAGAGATGAAAGCAACCGGGCACAACCAGGGACGGGCAAGACTAAGAGGTCGATGGGGCATGGCTTTGATGAGCGGATTGTTATGCATGGGCTTGTGGGGGACGGCGATTGCGCAGCAGACGGCAGAAGAGGAGGCTTCAGGGGGAAGCGATCACGATCGAGGAGCGCGGGCGGAGGTGTCGAACCACGCCGAGATGGAGAGAGCGCTGGAGCCTATCCTTTCGAGTCAGGCCTTGCGCGGGGTGACGGTGGGGTTGCATGTGGAGGACGTAAGAAGCGGAGAAGTATTGTATAGCTACAACGCAGACCGGCTGATGAATCCCGCCAGCAACGTCAAGATGATGACGGCGGCGGTGATTCTGGAGAAGTTGGGGCCGAGTCATACCTTCCGTACCGAATTGTCGACCGGCGAGTTCAGTGAAGGAAGGGTCGAAAATCTATACGTGCGCGGAGAGGGAGAGGCATTTCTGCTCTTTGACGACGTGCTCAGTTGGGCGGGACAGTTGCGGCTAAAGGGTGTGGAGGAGATCGAAGGGGATCTGGTGATCGACGACGGGATCTTCGCCGGAGAGTATCTTCCGCCGGGATTTGATATGCGCGACGTCGGCGCAGCCTACCGTTCGCCAATCGGGGCGGTGTCGGTGAACTTCAACGCCGTAACCGCGATCGTGGAGCCCGCCGATGAGATCGGCTCCGCGCCGAAGGTGCGCCTTCATCCGCCGAACACCCACGTGCAGGTGGTCAATCGCGCCCGCACGGTGGGAGGGAGATTGGGCAGAGTACACGTGACGGCGGAGGTCGACGATCAGGGAGGAACGACGCTGGTGGTGGGAGGCACCATCGGAGTCCAGGCCGATCCGGTCTCCCAGAGAAAACGCATTGAAGATCCGCCGGCCTTTGCCGGGTCGGTCATCGCCGAGGCGCTGTCGTTGGTGGGGATCGAATTCGAGGGGGTTATTCGCCGCGGCGAAGCCCCGGAAAGTCCAAAAGTATTGCTGACGCACCGGTCGCGACCGATGATGGACGTCGTATCGGCGATGAATAAGTGGAGCAATAACTTCATGGCCGAGCAGTTGTGGCGTGGGCTGGGGGTGATGGAGGAGGAGCCGTCGACCTGGGAGGCGTCGAGGATGGAGGCCAAGCAAGTGCTGGAGTCGAAGGGCTGGGCGAACGGAAGTTATCGATGGTTCAACGGAAGCGGTCTATACGATGGAAATGAAGTGAGCGCGCGCCAATTCGTGGAGTTGCTGAAGACGATGTACGATCATCGCTACGGGCCGGAGTTCATGTCGTCCCTTGCGATCGCCGGGGTGGATGGGACGATGGCACATCGGTTGGGTGATGATGTGACAAAAGGCAACCTGCGGGCAAAGACGGGGACGTTGCGCGACGTGGCGGCATTGAGCGGTTATGTGCGCACGAAATCGGGACGATTGGTGGCGTTTTCGATCCTCTTCAACGACACACCGCGAAGGGCATGGAATTATCGCAACGTACAGGACGATCTAGCCCGGGCGATCGCGGAGTTTGAAGGGTGACGACAGGTGGTGGGTGCTAGGTGATGGGTGACTGCAGGTGGTGGGTGGTGATTGGGGGCGTGATGCTCGTAAGGAACGACGGTTAAAGAGAGAAAGTCATGTGTCGATTATTCGGATTTCGTTCGGTGATCACCAGTCAGGTTCACCGCAGTCTGGTGAGCGCGGACAATGCGTTGATGCACCAGAGTGAGGCGCATCCCGACGGGTGGGGGGTGGCCTATTATGTGGACGGTTATCCGCACGTCATCAAGAGCGTTGCGGCGGCGGTGTTGGACAGCCTATTTCGTCGGGTGTCTGGGATCGTCAGTTCGGAAACGGTGTTGGCCCACCTTCGGCGCGCGACGGTAGGGGAGTTGTCGACCATCAATTCCCATCCCTTTCAGTACGGAAATTGGATCTTCGGCCACAACGGGCAGATTCCGAATTTCGGGGAGTATCGCGAGGCGCTCATCGAGAAGATATCGCCGATGTATCGGCGCTTCATCCTGGGAGATACGGATAGTGAAGTGGTGTTCTATCTGTTGATCTCGAATATGGCCTGCTACTTCGACGTGCACCGAAAGGGAGCGAAGTTGGAAGACGTGATCAGCGCCGTGAGGACCACGGTGGACGAGGTGCGAGAGGTGACGGGGCTGGATTGCTATTGCCAGAAGCAGGCGGAGGAGAAGGAGTTTTATCTAAGCTTCGTGCTCACCAATGGACACCTGATGTTGGCCCATCATGGGGGAAAGGAGTTGTACTACAGCACCTACAAGCAGCAATGTCCGGAGCGCGACGGATGCCCGAGTTTTTCGCAGGCCTGTGAAGCGATGACGTCGTCGGGCTTCGTCAACCACTTCATCGTCTCCAGTGAACCCCTGCACGGGGAGAATGTGTGGCTTCAGATGGAGACCGGCGATATCGCCGCCGTAGACTGGCGGATGCGGCTCAGAGAGCCCAATAGAGAGGCGAAGGTCGTGGAGGTGGGAGCCGCGGAATGAAAGGGGGACCAAGACTCAGACGGCGGCGGCCTTGGCGGCCTTGCGGCTGCGCTCCATGGCTCGCTGAAGCTCTTCGCTGGACAGTCCGGAGTGCCCCTCTACGGTGATGGATTGAGAGGCGTCGGTGGTGAGGTCCCTTGCGGAGACGTTGACGATGCCGTCGGTGTCGATCTCGAAGGTCACCTCAATGCGGGGTTTTCCGGCGGGAGCGGGAGCAATGCCGGTGAGGTTGAACATGCCGAGGAGTTTGTTTCGGCTGGCCACATTGGCCTCGCCCTGAAGGACGGTGACGGTGACGATGTCCTGATTGTCCTCGGTGGTGGTGAAGATCTTGGTCTCCATGGTGGGGATGGGATTATTTTTTTCGATGATGGGGCTGAATCGGTCGCCGCTGACACGGATGCCGAGGCTGAAGGGGGTGATGTCGAGGAGGATGACCTCCTGGATCTCGCCGCCGAGGATGCCGGATTGGATGGCGGCGCCCTTGGCGACCACTTCGTCGGGGTTGACACCCTTATGAGGTTTTCTTCCGAAGATCTCCTCGACGCGCTCCTGGACGAGGGGCATTCGGGTCATGCCCCCGACCAGTAGGATATCGTCGATCTGAGACTTGTGGAGCCCCGCGTCTGTGAGCGCCTGCTCACAAGGAGCGTCGAGCCGCTCGACGAGTTCGAAGACGAGATCGTTGAGCTGGGAGCGGGAAAGATCGAGTGACAGGTGGCGCGGACCGGAGTCGTCGACGGCGAGGAAGGGGAGGTTGATATTGGTCTCACTGATGGTGGAGAGCTCGCATTTGGCGTTTTCGGCAGCCTCCTTGAGGCGTTGAAGGGCCATATTGTCGGTGCTGACGTCGATGCCCGTTTCGTCCTGGAAGCGCTCCATCAAAAAGTCGAGTACGGCGCGGTCGAAATCCTCACCGCCCAGGTGGTTGTCGCCGGCGGTGGCGGCGACCTCGAAGACACC